>DYZU01000088.1 GCA_022735835.1 Thermincola sp.
AACAACACCGAAAAACAGAAAAAGTAGTCAGCCCTTCTCAATGTTCCAGTACTTTGTCAACAATCCCTTATGGGACAGCCCCTTCCTAAATCCAATTTCTGACATCTAACTTCCGACCTCCAATGTGGCCGGTGGAAATTGTGAAGCTCATTGAGTTCTAAAATTCGGGCGGCAGTTTCTTAATTTGGGCCAGGTTAAATACCGGTCCGTCCACACAGATATACTTCTCGCCTATATTGCACCGGCCGCACTTGCCAATTCCGCATCTCATGTTCATCTCGAGTGTTGTAATGACATCTTCATCTTTGTAGCCCATCTTATCAAGGGCCTGCAGGACGAATTTGATCATGATCGGGGGCCCGCAGGTAACAGGGATGGTGTTTTCAGACGGTGGATTGAGTTCTTCCAGGTATGAAGGCACAAATCCCACATGTCCATCCCAGCCTTCTTCCTCCCGGTCGATGGTCACGTATACATTGGTATCCTTGACCTTGGGCCACCGGTCAAAGATATCATACTTGAAACATAGGTCGGCATAGGACCGGGCCCCGTAAATAATGTCTACCCTGCCGTAATCATCACGGTTATCAAGAACGTAATCAATGAGTGAACGCAGCGGTGCCAGACCGATACCGCCGGCTATAAACAGGCAGTTCTTGCCTTTCATCATTTCATAAGGAAAATGGTTGCCGTAGGGCCCGCGGACAGCCAGTTTGTCGCCGACGTCCAGTTCATGGATAACTGTGGTCAACCGGCCTATTTTTTTGATGGAGAATTCCAGCATACCTTTCCTGGTGGGGGATGAGGTGATAGAAATCATAGCCTCCCCTACTCCCAGGATTGACAACATCGCACACTGGCCTGGTTTGTTCCCGAAGTTTTCCAGAACGGCAGGGTCGTCAAAAACAATCTGAAAGGTTTTCACATCAGGGGTTTCATCAATAATTTTGGTGACCGTTGCCGGATACGGCAAGAGCGGATGAGCTACTTCCCTGGTGGAACACATATTAGCCAACCTCCTTTACTTTGTTAATAATCTGGGCGATATCGAGGTTGACAGGACATTTTTCCAGGCACCGGCCGCAGCCCACACAGCCGAAATCACCATAGCGGTCCACAAAGTACCTCAGCTTGTGCATAAACCGCTGGCGGATTCTTTCCATCTTGGACGGGCGCGGCTGGTGGCCGCCGGCTGCCCTGGTAAAGTTGGCAAACTGGCAGGAGTCTGCGCAACGGTACCTGTAACCGATGGAGCTCTGGTTGTTGAAATCGACAATATCAAAGCAGTGGCAGGTCGGGCAGACAAAGGTGCAGGTGCCGCAGCCGAGGCATCTAAGGGATTCGGCAGCCCAGATGGGGTGGTCAAACATGTTGTCCAGTTTCGCTTTGACTCCGTCCAGGTCAATTTTCATTTGTTTTTCTTTGGCCGGTGCCACCGCTTTTTCCTTGGCCGCTGAACCGCTTCCGTCATCATCGGCAAATAAATCGGCAGAACTTTCTACCAGGATGCTGCCTTTATCAGTCAGTACTTCCACCAGATACCTGTCTCCCAGGTCGGTCAGCAGGATATCGGCTCCTTCGGCTTCCCCGGGGGAAATGCCGAATGCTCCGCAGAAGCAGGTATGCCTGCAGTCATTGCAGCTGACAGCTATTATGGTAGTTTTGTTCCTCTTGTCGATATAGAAATCATCGCGGAATTCAGCGTCAAAAACCTTATCCAGGAGAAGAATGCTTTTTACATCGCAGGGTCTCGCCCCGAACAGTACCCTGTTAGGGACCCCTTCTTCTAATTTGATTGCCCAGGTGGGGTCATTGGTATCATAACTGAACATCTTCTCACTCTGCGGAAAGAAGAAGTCTTTCGGGGGCACAACCGAATTCTGGTAATCCAGCACAACGCCTTCGCCTGACTGGACCGGCTTGAACAGGGTGATACCATCGCTCTGGATGGGGGCGATGAGCTGACTGCTCTGGGCGGTTTTATCCAGAAAGGCTTTCAGTTGCTCTTTTTTCAGGATTTTATTCGCCATCTCTTATCACCTCTCCATCCTACATGAATTCCTCGGGATCTTCGAGACGATACTGTCCGAGTATGGAGCCGCCCTCTTCCTTGGATCCCGGGGTTTCCATGCCGAATAATTCCTTGCAGTCTTTGAGGAGCTTTTTGTTCAAAAGCCTGATGGGTATATCCATCGGACAGACCCGGTCACATTCGCCGCAGTCTACACAGCGGCCGGCCAGGTGGAATGCACGGGTCAGGTGGAACAGTTCATTTTCCTCAACGTTAATTTCCTTTCCTACCCAGTCAGGTTTAATGGCATCAAATATGCACTCGCGGCAGGTGCAGCCGGGACAAATATTCCGGCAGGCATAACAGCGGATGCAGCGGTTAAACTGGCTGAGCCAGAATTTGGCCTTTTCTTCGGTTGACATGGCTTCGAATTTTTTAATTTCATCGTAGTTATCGGGGGTAGGACAGGTATTTATCGTATCCCCGACAACATAGTCAGCCACAACCGGGTTGTGATGCTCGCAGGTAACGCATTTGTCCAGGAATACTTCACTCTTTTTAACCGTGAAGTCTCCCTTGGTAGTTTTGATAACAACATCTTCGCCTTTGTCTTCCATATCATTTAACTGGCCGGATACATCCATCTGGGAAGCCAGTTTAGTATATGAAAGCTGCCCCGCACACGGAATTCCCAATACTACAACCTTATCCCGGGGAATAATGTTGTCCTGGGTCAGCCGGTAAATGCCGCGGGAATCGCAGCCTTTTACACATACAGCAATTTTCCCGGGATGGGTTTTCAAATCAGACAGGTATTTGGTCAGGCCGTTCACACAAAACGGGTTCCAAACCAGTTTATCAACATCATCGGGGGAAGTAATGAAGACAGGCTGGGTTCTCACAGCCTCGGAACCGAGGCCGTACCCGATTACCATTTCCACCTCTTTGTCCTGCAGTAACTTGGCCGCTGTTTTTCTAAGGTTTTCAGTAACTTTGTTCATCAGGCACACCTCATCCTTTATTTTTTGGCAAATCTTCTGTTCGGGCCAAGGGCTTTAATCTTTTCGGTCATTTCCTTGGTGGTGTCAGCCCACTTTTGGCCTTCCGAACCAGAGATCCAGCGTGCGTTGAAACGGCCAGGTTCATAACCGACATATTCCAAGAGACGCTTCATTACCAGGAATCTTCTTCTGGTATAGTAATTGCCACTAACATAGTGGCAGTCACCGGGGTGTCAGCCACCCACGAGGACACCGTCAATCCCCCGTTGAAATGCCCTCAACACAAAGTGCGGGTTGACCCGTCCTGAGCAAGGAACCCTGATTACTCGCATCGTGGAAGGATGCTGGAAACGGCTGACGCCGCATACGTCAGCGCCGGCATAACTGCACCAGTTGCAGGCAAAGCCCAGGATTTTCGGTTGCCAGTTGGAGAGGTCTTTTTCGTTTACAGACATGCAGCATCCACCTCCGC
>DYZU01000089.1 GCA_022735835.1 Thermincola sp.
GATTCGTAGTCAGACACTCTATCCAACTGAGCTACGGGCGCATATATGGCGGAGAGAGAGGGATTCGAACCCTCGATACGGGTTTTAGCCCGTATAATCGCTTAGCAGGCGACCGCCTTCGACCTACTCGGCCATCTCTCCTTGGGTGCATTATGGCGGAGGAGGTGGGATTCGAACCCACGGAACCCGTAAGGGTTCAACGGTTTTCAAGACCGCCTCCTTAAACCGCTCGGACACCCCTCCATCCGATACAATCAAGAGTATAACATGAACAAAAATAGTTGTCAACAGAAGTATGTTTTTAAGTACTGGCAATTGTAGGCGCTAAACCTAACCCTAAACCTAAAACCTTATATTACTATTCTTTAACAATCTTATCCACACCCATATAAGGCTGCAGCACCTTGGGTATGAGGACGCTCCCATCCTCCTGCTGGTAGTTCTCCAGAATTGCGGCCACAGTCCTCCCGACGGCCAGGCCGGAGCCGTTTAAAGTATGGACAAAATCAGGTTTGGCCTTGGGTTCCCTGCGGAAACGGATATTGGCCCTTCTGGCCTGGTAGTCTTCAAAGTTGCTGCACGAGGAAATCTCACGGTAGGTCCCGTAGCTGGGCAGCCAAACCTCTATATCATACGTTTTGGCCGCGCTGAAGCCCAAATCCCCGGTACACAGGCAAACCACGCGGTAAGGAAGCTCCAGCAGCTGCAGTACCCTTTCGGCATTGGCGGTGAGCTTCTCCAGCTCATCATATGAACTCTCGGGGGTAGTGAATTTAACCAGTTCCACCTTGTTGAACTGGTGCTGCCTGATCAGCCCCCGGGTATCACGGCCGTGCGCGCCGGCCTCTGCTCTAAAACATGCGCTGTATGCTGCGTGGTAAACGGGAAGCCGGTCGCCGTCTAAGATTTCCCCTGTGTAAATATTTGTGACAGGAACCTCGGCAGTCGGTATGAGAAAATAATCGACACTGTCAATACGAAACAGGTCCTCTTCAAATTTGGGCAACTGCCCGGTTCCGGTCATGCTGCTCCTGTTGACCATAAACGGCGGAAAGATTTCCGTGTAACCGTGTTCCCTGGTGTGCAGGTCCAGCATGAAGTTGATGACCGCTCTTTCCAGGCGGGCGCCCAGCCCTTTGTAAAACACAAAGCGCGCACCGGTAACCTTGGCGGCCCGTTCAAAATCCAGGATGTCCAGGCTCTCCCCGATATCCCAGTGAGCCAGCGGCTCAAAACCAAACTCTCTGGGCTCCCCCCACCTTCTGACTTCAAGATTGTCCTCATCACCGGCGCCCTCGGGTACCGACTCGTGAGGGATATTGGGAATGGTCAGCAGGGTCTGGGACAGCTGTTCCTCTATCTGTTTAATCTCATCGTCCATCTCTTTAATCTGCTGTGATACCTGCCGCATTTCAACGATCATGTCCTGAGCATCTGCGCCCTGTTTCTTGAGCCGGCCGATCTCCTCGGACACGGTATTTCGCCTGTTTTTTAGCTGTTCCACTTGAACCAGCTTCTGCCGCCTCTGTTCCTCCAGCTTAAGGAAACTGTCCAGGCCGACAACGGCCCCGCGCTTGTTCAAGGCCTCTTTCACTTTATCAGGATTGCTTCGAACAAATTTTAAATCCAACACGGCATGCGCCCCCCGGTTTATTAGTAGGAGTTTTTGACAGGAAACAAAGCCTCTCATCTCTGACAGAATTTCCATCAGGGATGAGAGGCACATCCCGCTGTCACCTCCCCGGGAAAAAGTCCCAGGTTTCTCTTTCCTAATTATACTATAAGGGTAACCGTTTTTCAAATTTTCCGGACACAGAATTACAGGCTGACCATTTTGACGTCAAACACACCGTCTACCTTCGCAATTTCCGCCAGTGTGTTCTCCGGTACAGGCGAATCAACGGCCAGCATCATGATCGCTTTCCCGCCTATGACCTTGCGCCCCACCTGCATAAAGGCAATGTTAATGTTGTGCTCACCAATTAAATTGGCCACAGGGCCAATGATTCTGGGCTTATCCTGGTGGGGAACCACCAGGATGTAACCCTCGGGAATAACATCGATCCGGTAACCGTCAATCATTACAATCCTGGGGTCATCTTCGCCAAACAGCGTTCCGGCAACTTCTTTTACGCAATCCGACACTACCGTGGCGGTAATAAGCGCTGTATAATCTCCCTCTTCCGCGGATTTGACCTCTTCTACCATGATTCCTCTCTCTTTGGCCAGGACAGGCGCATTAACGAAGTTGATGGAGCCTGCTTCTTCAAGCATCGGTTCAAGGAATCCCCTCAGGAACGAGGTTGTCAGCGGAGACGCTTCAACCTCGGCCAGCTCGCCGCTGTAGGTAATTTTAATGCTCTTAACCGGACCCGTGGCCAGCTGGGCTTGTAATTTACCGATTTTTTCGGCCAGTGTCAGGTACGGCTTGATAGCTGCCAGCACATCGGGTTTGATGGGCGCCAGGTTGACCGCGTTTTTGGGCATTTCCCCCTTCACCAGGATGTTGACGAACTCTTCAGCCACATCCAGGGCCACGTTAACCTGGGCTTCCTTGGTGGAAGCGCCCAGGTGCGGGGTTACCACCACGTTGTTCAATTCGAAAAGCGGGCTTTCGGTGGTAGGCTCGACGGCAAAAACGTCCAGGGCGGCGCCGGCCAGTTTGCCGCTTTTCACGGCTTCATAAAGGTCCTCTTCGTTTACGATCCCGCCGCGGGCCACGTTGATAATCCTGGCGCCGTCTTTCATGGTGGCAATGGTATCCTTGTTAATCAAATTGATGGAGTCTTTGTTCTTAGGTATATGTAATGACAGGAAATCAGCTTCTCTGATGACGTCAGCCAGCGGTTTGAAAGTGATCCCGTTAGCAGCCGCGGCCTCCGGTGAAACCATAGGGTCATAACCGATGGTCTTCATTTCAAAGGCCTGGGCCCGCTTGGCTACAGCGGTGCCAATCCGGCCGAGTCCTATCAGGCCGAGGACCTTCCCGCGCAGTTCCACGCCGGTGTATTCCTTACGGTTCCATTTCCCCTCCTTGAGGTCTTTGTGGGCCTGCGGGAGGTTGCGGGCCAAACCCAGCATTAACGCCAGGGTCTGTTCCGTGGCGGCGATGGTGTTGCCGTCAGGCGCGTTCACTACCACAATCCCCGCATTGGTGGCCGCCGGAATATCGATATTATCCACTCCTACACCGGCCCGGCCGATTATTTTGAGGTTTTTTCCGGC
>DYZU01000090.1 GCA_022735835.1 Thermincola sp.
AAAGGATAAGAGAGGCGGTTGACGCGGGCCTCACGGTCCTTGGGGAGAACAGGGTTCAGGAACTCACCGCCAAATATCCCCTGGTGGAAGGGGTGGAGTGGCATTTGATCGGCCATCTCCAGTCCAATAAGGTAAAATATATCGTGGATAAAGTGTCATTGTTCCATGCACTGGACAGTTTATCCCTGGCTGAGGAGATCAATAAAAGGATGGCTCCGCTTGGACGGGCCATGGATGTGTTAATCCAGGTGAACGTTGCCGGAGAAGGTACAAAATTCGGCATCAAACCTGAGGAAACCAGGGACTTTGTCGATGCTGTCAGAAAACTGCCCGGTTTGAAAATCCGGGGATTAATGACCATTGGGCCGTTTGTGGCCGACCCGGAAGAGGTGCGACCGGTGTTCCGGCGGCTCAGGTTACTGGCTGAAGAGGTGAAAACAATAGGCTTTCCCGGGGTCGAGATGCGCCATCTTTCCATGGGAATGTCTAATGATTATATAATTGCTGTCGAGGAAGGAGCTACCTTATTGCGGCTCGGCAGCGTGCTTTTTGGTCCAAGAAATTAGGAAGGCGGTTACTAATCGAGAAAAAGGGGGAATCAAAATGAGCAAAATCATGGACAAGGTTCTCGGATTTATGGGCTTCGAGGAAGAAGAAGTAGAAATTATGGACGATGAAGAATATACGGTTAATGAAGAACGGGATGAGGCCGGCAAGAAAAAGAAAGGCGGCACAATCTTCAGCCTGCACTCCCAGAAAAATATCCGCGTAGTTGTATGTGAACCCAGAGTTTTTGAGGATTGCCAGAATATAGCGGATAATCTCAAAAACAGGCGGCCTGTGATTGTTAACCTTGAAGAGGCCGACAAAGAGCTGGCCAAACGGGTAGTCGATTTTGTCAGCGGGACAACCTATGCCTTAAACGGCAGTATGCAAAAAGTAGGTAACGGAATATTCCTGTTTGTCCCCAGCAATATGGATATAGCCAGTGAATTGAAGGGCCCGGAAAAGGAAAAAGAGAAAGGCTTGTTCACCTGGGTCCGTTAATGGAGGAGAAGAGATGCCTTTTACGGATAAGGCTTTCGGGTTTATCGGGGCCGGGGCCATGGCGGAAGCGCTGATCAAGAGTATACTGCAGAGAGGGTTTGCCCACGAATCCGGAATTTGGGCCAGTGACGTCAACCGGGACCGGGGCCGGTATTTAAAAAATAAATATGGAATAAATTTTCTGGAAGACAACAAAGATCTGGTGAAAAAAACGGATGTTGTTATCTATGCCGTGAAGCCTTTTATGATGGGAGATGTGCTGTCCGAGATTTCACCGTACGTCGCGGCGAACCAGCTGCATGTATCCGTAGCTGCCGGTATTACTCTCGACTTTATCGAACAGCGTTTGCCGGAAGGCGCCAGGGTTGTCAGAGTGATGCCCAACACTCCCAGTCTTGTGGGGGCAGGGGCAGCGGCTTATTCTCCCGGTAAATCGGCCGGGCCGGAAGAGGAGAGACTGGTTAAAGAATTTCTGGATTGCGCCGGCGTTTCCGTAAAGGTTCCCGAATACTTGATGAACGCCGTTACCGGCCTTAGCGGGAGCGGACCTGCTTATATCTTTCTGATTCTGGAGGCTCTTGTCGACGGAGGGGTGAAGGCAGGTTTACCGCGTGATACCGCTCATGTCCTGGCAACCCATACAGTGTTCGGGGCCGCTAAACTGGTCCTGGAAACCGGGGAGCACCCGGCGCGCCTGAGGGATATGGTCACTACGCCCGGAGGGACCACCATCGCGGGACTGCATGTCCTGGAACAGGGTAAACTCAGGGCAACCCTGATGGATGCGGTAGTGGCTGCCACCCGCCGGGCCGATGAGCTGGGCGCGGGCAAATAGAAGGGGGTTCTTTTTTTGGATATAGGATTAATTATTCATGCCATTTTTACCGCTATCAGATGGTTGATAATTGCCCGTATTGTTTTGTCATTCTTACCGCTTTTTATGCGAATTGATCCCTACAACCCGGTGGTAAGGTTTATCCATGAAAGCACGGAGCCTTTAATGGCGCCTTTTCGCCGGCTGATTCCGCCAATCGGTGGAATAGATCTTTCTCCGATAATTCTGTTTTTGGTCCTGGGATTTGTGGAAAGCCTTGTTTTACAGCTGGTTTACAAGGTTTTGGCCTAGTGATTTTTTAATGCCGGAGTGAAATTATTGGATAGGAAAGAAATGCTTGACCGGGCGGCCACCCCGGAAGACAGAATAATTATTGCCAGGCTTCTGGATAAAATCGAGTCAGTGAAAAAAGAGCATCAGGCTGCTGTTACGGAGTTTTATGACCCGTACCAGCAAAACCTTATTTCTCCGGTGCTGTCAGAGGCACGGGGAATTCGTTTTCTATGGGCGGGCGGCTACGAACAGGCTGAACGGCGGCGGCTGGTTCTTTTTCCAGACTATATGGATGCCCGGGAAATAAACGATGGACTGCAGGTGCTGTCTGTGCGCGGCAACTTCAAGTTTAAAAGCCTGTCCCACCGTGATTTCCTGGGGGCTGTAATGGGACTGGGTATAAAAAGGGACAAAGTAGGGGATATCGTTGTCACTCCCCATGGATGCCAGGTTATCGTTGACCGGACGGTGGCCGGTTATATTGTGCGCAACCTTACCAAAGTTCACCGGGTCAGTGTCAAGGTGGAAGAGATGACGAAAGAGGCCCTTAAGTTGCCAGACGATAACGTGAAAGAGGTTTTTGCCACGGTGCCGTCGCTCAGGCTGGACGCTGTCGCCGCATCCGGTTTCGGTATTTCCAGAAGCAAAATGGCTGACATCATTAAGGCCGAGAGGGTCCGGGTCAACTGGATGGTGGTCAGTGACTGTTCTTACAATATCCGGGAAGGAGACAAGATTTCAATCAGGGGTAAAGGCCGGGTGGAAGTCCATAAAGTAAGGGGAGAAACAAAAAAGGGCCGGCTGTCCCTGGTTTTGCGGCGATATAATTAAAGGCGTTATCATTTTTTATCAGGAGTGAAGGATTTTTATTCCTTACCGTCGAAGTTATTCCTAAGTTTTTCCGGATTTATCTGGATAAGGAGGTGTCTGGCTTGACATTAACCCCTCTGGATATCCATAACAAAGAGTTTCGCAAAAGTTTCCGGGGATATGACGAGGAGGAGGTAGACGAATTTCTTGACCAGATAACCAAGGAATATGAGAAATTGTTTAAAGAGAATATTGAGCTGAAGGAAGCATTAGCGGCCAAGGAATCTAATATTGGTCAATACAAGGACCTGGAGGAAACGCTGAAAAAGACGCTGGTAATTGCCCAGCAGACGGCAGACGAAATGAAACAGGGGGCGGCCCGGGAAGCCGAACTGATCATCAAGGAAGCCGAACTGAAGGCTGAGCAGATTGCCGCCGCCGCCGAAGAGAAAGCCAGGTCTTTCCTGAGAGAATATGAGGATATCCAGAAACGGACACGGGAATTCAGAATTAAGTTACGGTCGTTCCTGCAAAGCCAGCTCGCCCTGCTAAATGAACAGGACGAACCTGATTTAATCGGTAAAGTTGAAGAGCCCGAATTTAGTGTTGAACAGCCGGTTTGATGGGGAGGCCAAGCGATTTGAATATCCTGGAACACCCGGACGGGGTGGCTTTTAAAGTAAAGGTTCAGCCCAGGTCGTCCGGAAACCGGCTCGCGGGGATGCTCGGCGATGCTTTGAAGGTTATGCTGACCGCTCCGCCTGTGGACGGGGCTGCAAATGCCGCCTGTATCGAGTTTTTTGCTTCGCTTTTGAAAGTGCCCAAAAGCCGGGTTGAAATACTGAGCGGGCACACCGGCCGGACGAAAGTGATGAAAATATACGGGATAAACAGTGAGGAGTTAAAAAAGAGGATTGAGGCTTAAAAAGCCGGTTCTTTTTTATGGACAGTTTTGAGAAAATTCCGAAAAAAGAGACATTTTTCCCTGGTTTTTGACGAGGTTAAGGGGGGACCCGGAAGGGGAAAATCATGAAACCGATCATTTTGAGTTCGGCTGAATGGGAATCGGTGTTCATCAGGGAAAACCTATCCGGAACGGAGACAGTGAAAGCGGAGGGGATTAAGGTTCATACCGGCAGGCTTAGCGGGCTGCCCATGACTCTTGTTGAACTGGAAAAAGGATCTGTTTCCGGTATAGACGTGAATTTACTGGCCAGGCTTAACCCGGAATATTTGGTTTCCATCGGAGAGGCATACAGCTGCAAGAAGAACCTGAATGCCGGAGATGTAGTAATTTCATCTGCCGCTGTATACCTTGACAGCCGTAAGGCAACCCGGCTTGCCGAAGTCGGAGCGGAGTTGAGGCTGGTGGACCTGGGGCTGAAGGTGGCCGAAGAGCTGGCTTGTAATGGGCAGATCTGTAAATTTGTGGTAGGCAGGGTATTGCTTAATCCCGGTAATGCCAGCCCGGGGCGAAAACTCAACTTTATTCCCCGGAATGATATTTACTGTATTGACAGCAACGGTTTCCCCCTTACGCAGTGGGCGGTTGAAAGCCAAATACCTTTTGTCCTGGTCAGGACCATAATTCCGGTACCGGGAAAGAACCGCCCGCCTGAGGTTGCCCAGATCAGGCGGGATACGGCCAAGAAAAACTTTTGGCTCGTCAAGGGTATTCTTGAAGGGCTGAAAAAAATGCAGACCCCGGGAACAGGGGGGAAAGTTGACTTAATCTGACCTTTTGGATATAATTATAAAATAGTTATTACAGGAATAACTAAAATCAACAATGATCGACAGTGAAGGGGAAAGTAAGCATTGAGATAGCCTCAGCGAGCCCGGGACGGTGGAAGCCGGGCGGTGATTCCAATGCCGAAGATCACCCCGGAGTTGTACGGCCGAAATGATTAGTAGGCCGCACCGGCGGCATCCGTTATCTGCTGCTAAATGAGAGCCGGAATGGCAGGGGATGTTAAAATGCCTTGCTTTCTCTGCCGGAATTTAGGGTGGTACCGCGGGAATAACTCTCGTCCCTATGGGGGCGGGAGTTTTTTTTCGTGGCCGGTGGTCAATGGCCAGTGGAAATACCACGCGAGGAAAACGAACTTAAGGTTGGTTGAGGAGGAATTGGAAACATGGATTACAGCAAGACCTTGAATTTGCCGCAAACGGATTTTCCGATGAGGGGCAACCTTCCGGAAAGGGAGCCGGAAATACTGGAGTTCTGGGAGAAAGAAAACATTTATCAAAAGGTTCAGGAAAAGAATGCCGGAAAACCTAAGTTTATTCTCCATGACGGGCCTCCTTACGCCAACGGGGATATACACCTGGGCCATACCCTGAACAAGGTTTTGAAAGATATAATTGTGAAATTCAAGTCCATGGACGGTTATGACGCACCCTTTGTCCCCGGCTGGGACACTCACGGCCTGCCCATAGAACAGCAGGCCATCAAGGCTTTGGGGATCAACCGCCACGAGGCGGGGCCCGTCGAATTCCGCACCCGCTGCAAGGAATATGCCTTAAAATACGTGGATATCCAGAGAGAGGAATTTAAAAGGCTTGGAGTAAGAGGCGACTGGGATAACCCATACCTGACCCTGCAGCCGCATTTTGAAGCCAAACAAATAGAAGTGTTCGGCGAGATGGCCAAGCGGGGGTATATTTATAAAGGTTTGAAACCGGTTTACTGGTGTGCTTCCTGTGAAACGGCCCTGGCGGAAGCCGAGGTTGAGTACGGGGAAAAGAAATCTGCTTCTATTTATGTGAAGTTCCCGGTAGTTGACGGGAAAGGGGTCTTGCCTGAGGACCGCACCTATGTTGTGATCTGGACAACTACCCCGTGGACGCTGCCGGCCAATGTCGCCATATGTCTGCACCCCGATTTTGAGTATTCGATGATCGCGAATAAGGGCGAAAACCTGCTTGTAGCCACCGGCTTGCTGGATGATTTCGCCAGGGAAACGGGGCTGGAATCCTATGAGGTTAAAAGGACTTTCAAGGGGACTGACCTGGAAGGAATTCTCTGCCGGCATCCTTTTATGGACCGCCGGTCAGTCCTGATTCTGGGGGAACATGTTACCCTTGAGCAGGGTACCGGTTGTGTCCATACTGCTCCGGGGCACGGGGTGGAAGACTTTGAAATCGGGAAGAAATATGACCTGCCCGTGATTTCTCCGCTTGACAATCAAGGAGTGTTTACCTCCGAGGGCGGTTTTGTGGAGGGCCAGACTACCGATGAGGCTAATAAGAGCGTGGTTATGAAACTGGATGAACTGGGAGTCCTGATGAAGATGTCGTGGCTCCGGCACCAATATCCCCACTGCTGGCGCTGCAAGAACCCCATTTTGTTCAGGGCTACCGAGCAGTGGTTTGCCTCCATTGACGGCTTCCGCAGACAGGCCCTGGAAGAGATTGACCGGGTACGGTGGATTCCCTCCTGGGGCCGTGACCGCATTTACAATATGATTGCCGACCGTGGGGACTGGTGTATTTCCAGGCAGCGGACATGGGGTGTGCCCATTCCCATATTCTACTGCCGGGAGTGCGGTCACGAACTGATTAATGACAGCACCATAGACCATATCAAAGAACTTGTCAGGACACACGGTTCAGATGTATGGTTTGCCCGTGAGGCTAAAGACCTGGTGCCTCCCGGCACAACCTGCCCGTCTTGTGGAAGTTCCGAATTTCGTAAGGAAACGGACATCATGGATGTCTGGTTTGATTCGGGTTCCAGCCACTGGGCTGTATTGACCCAGTCCGAGTACTGGCCGGACCTGGCATGGCCGGCTGACCTTTACCTGGAGGGAAGCGACCAGCACAGGGGATGGTTTAACTCCTCACTGTGCACCTCGGTGGCCACTACCGGCAAAGCTCCATATAGAACCGTTTTAACACACGGGTTTCTGGTGGATGAAGATGGCCGTAAAATGTCCAAGTCCCTCGGGAATGTGACCGACCCCCTGGATGTTATTAAGCAAATGGGGGCCGACATCCTCAGGCTGTGGGTGTCTTCGGCTGACTACAAGGCTGATGTTGCCGCTTCTCCCGGCATTCTGAAGCAGATGGCCGAGGCTTACCGGAAGATCAGGAATACAGCAAGGTACCTGCTGGGCAACCTTTATGATTTTGATCCGGAGAAAGATAAGGTATCATATGATGATATGGCTGAGCTGGACAAGTGGGCTTTGCTGAAGCTCCACAAACTTATGAAACGGGTGCTGGATGCCTACCGGGATTACGAGTTCCATGTGGTTTACCATGCCGTGCATAATTTCTGCGCGGTTGACATGAGCGCTTTTTACCTGGATATCATCAAGGACAGGCTTTATACATCGGTCCCGTCCTCTCCGGAGCGCCGGGCCGCCCAGACCGTGATGTATGAAATCATTACGTCCCTGGTTAAGATTTTGACCCCTGTGCTGGCCTTTACGTCAGAAGAGATTTGGCGGTATATTCCCAAGGCCGCCGGCGACCCGGTAAGCGTGCAGCTGTGTGACATGCCGGGGGTCAGGGAAGAATACCTTAACGAAGGGCTGGAAGCGAAATGGGAAAGAATCATAAAAATCAGGGATGAGGTTGCCAAAGCCCTGGAAGCGGCCAGGAGGGATAAGATTATCGGCCATTCCCTGGACGCTCATGTAACGGTTTATGCCGAAGGTGAGCTGCTGCGGTTTATGGAAGAGTTAGCGGGAGACCTGGCTACAATCCTTATTGTCTCCAGAGCCGACCTGGCTGATATTTCCCGGGCTCCCGGCGGAGTCTTTGTTTCCGGGGAAATTCCGGGGCTTAAGGTAGGTGTCTCCCAGGCGGCAGGGGTGAAGTGCGAACGCTGCTGGACATACAGTGAAGAGGCCGGAAAAGATGGCGCGGATGCCGCCCTTTGCGCAAGATGCCGGGAGGTTATGAAACAGCTTTAGCCAAATATGAACAGTCTAGGCAGGAATCTTAATTTTTCCGTCGAAAGTATTAATCAGTCCAGAAAGCAATACCATTATACAGTCTAAAAATTTACAGGGGGGATAGATAACATGGCGGATTTTAAATGCGCCAACTGCGAGTTGTGCGGCAGAGAAGTAGAAGCAGAGCTTACCTGTACAATCATTCTGAATGATGAAAAGAAGCAGGAGAAGGCTTGCTGGTGTGTATGCAAGGACTGCATGGAAAACTTTAACCAGAACATTAAAGAATACTACAAGGCTATCATAAACGATAAACCTGTAACAAAATAAGAAGCGCCAAGCGCTTCTTATTTTTTAGAGGTGTTCCCTCTTTTAGCCCGGGAGGCCTGGTACTCGTCCAGATTTTTTAAATTTTTTTCCCTGAGTTTACGCGTCATGTAACCCCCAACCTGGCCGGTTTCGGCGGAGCTCAGCCCGGCCCACCCCACTTGTTTAACCTTGTCCCAAAGTCCCAGTTCTTTGGCCACCTCTATTTTGAACTTATCTATGGGGGTAAGAGGTTTTTTCTTTTTTTTCGTTTTGGATGACTTGTTAACTTTCCTCATCGTTTTGCCTCCTTTGGAAAGTATGACCGAACAGACGAGTTTTCATTACTTTAATAATGACTTTCAGCTCAAGATGTTATAATATACTAGTGAGTGAGTAAAAAATTTTATTTAGATATACCCGTTGGAGGATAGTAGGTATGAGAGTTTTGGTCAGGGACGTTATGTCCAGAGGAGTAGTGAAATTAAAGAAAAACCAAACGATTGGGGAGGTTAACCAGCTTTTTTTGGAGCGGGTTATTGACGGAGCTCCGGTAGTTGATGATGATGGCAAAGTAATAGGTGTTTTTACCAAAACCCACCTTATGAGGGCCATGGGAAAACCGTTGGATACGCCGATAGAGCGTTTGATGAACAAAAATGTCATTTCCATAGGAGAGACAATGCCGGTGGAAGAGGCCTTGAATATCCCGGTGGGTCGTCTCCCGGTGGTCAATAAAGAAGGTAAAATGGTAGGTTGGCTGACCCGCACCGATTTGGCCATGGCATTTTTGGAGAATTACAAAAAGGCCATTGAAGGACTGGAGCAGATTTTTCATTCCACCGCCCACGGAATATTAGCCATCGACTCAAAAGGGAAAATAACAGTGTTCAATAAAACAGCCGAGAGGTTATGGGGTATAGAGGCTGAGAAAATTCTCGGTTTTCCGGTGACCGAAGTGTTTCCGGTAATGAAGATGGAAAGTATTCTGAAAACAGGTGAGCCAGACAGTTATAAACTCCAGGTAAACGGGGTTATATTCAATATCGACCTGGCCCCGATCAGGTCCGGCGGTGAGATAAAGGGTGCCGTGGCGGAGTTTTACAAGTCAAGAGACTAATATTATTGCGGTTACTTCCGCCTTTGGCGCGGATTTCAGTTTCGATTACCAGTGGGGCTACCCGGCCCTGACCAATAATAGGCAAATGTTTGAGATTATCAGACAGGCGGGGCAGCGTATAATTGGCAGGCAGCGGCTTTTAACAGTGGCCGCTCCGTCCATGGGCGCGGAGGACTTCGCCTGCTTTATCTCCCGGGTGCCGGGTGCGTACTTCTTCTTGGGGGCAAAACCGCCGGAAGGGGAAACTTATCCGTGGCACAATCCCAAGTTTCGCTTTGACGAATCGGCCCTGGCAACCGGAGCCGCTCTCTTGGCCGGGTGTGTTGTGCAGGCTCAGGAAGTCTGGGGAAAAGAGGGAGCATAATGAGTGATTTAACTGACCGGGAAAGAAAAAGGTATACCCGCAACTTGATCCTGGAAGAAATCGGGGAGGCCGGCCAACTTAAGTTAAAGGCCGGGAAGGTTCTGGTTGTCGGCACCGGCGGCCTGGGGTCTCCGGCCCTTTATTACCTTGCCGCCGCCGGGGTGGGGACCCTGGGTGTGATGGACAATGATTGTGTTGATTTAAGCAATTTACAGCGCCAGATAATTCACAGCATGGAAGACCTGGGAAAACCCAAGACGGTTTCTGCCTGTGAAAAGCTGGCGAAGTTAAACTGTGAGATCAATATTGTGCCGGTGCAGGAAAGACTTACCCCCGAAAACGTCGGCCGGATTATGGACGGTTACGATGTTGTTGTTGACGCGACAGATAATTTCCCGACCAGGTTTGTCTTAAACGAAGCCTGTGTTAAAGCGGGTAAACCGTTTGTCCACGGGGGAATCCTCGGTTTTGTCGGCCAGGCCATGACGGTGGTGCCAGGCCGGGGTCCCTGTTGGCAATGCGTTTTTCACGAACCGCCTCCTTCCGGGACGGTGCCTGCCGCGCCGGGAGTACTGGGCGCCGTAGCCGGGACCATAGGAACAATTCAGGCTGCCGAGGTTGTCAAACTCTTACTGGGGACCGGTAAACTGCTGGTGGGCCGGCTCCTGATTTATGATGCCCTGGAAGCATTATTCCGGGAGGTCCAGGTAAAAAGAGATCCCCGCTGTCCGGTTTGCTCTGGTATTTTAATTTAGGAAGTGGAAATGAGTCCTTAGCTCACGGACGAAATCTCCATCGGTACCCGCTCCCGCCACGCGGATTGCGGACCGTTGGACGATTTAAGTCCCCGCTCTCTACATCATCCGGATTGTCGTGTGTCACCAGGGTAACTCCGTTCCCGTCCTGCTTCGTAATTCTATCATCCGGGCTGTCGAGGACAGTATAATTGTTTACTGTCTCTTTGTCTTGACCATAAATTTTGCTGTGCTGGGTTTTGGGTGAGTCATTGTTTTTTTTATCCCTCATAAAGGTCCCTCCCAAATTTTGGTTTTATGTTTGCCCAAGTATATTTACTGGATTAAAACCTTCCCGATGATAATTACACAATCACCGTCTTCGATCACTGCCGCGTTTGCCTCATCGGTATCTACATGCATTTCGGTAATATAGTTTTTATCCACCCGGACCAGAACTTGATTAAAGATGATGTCCCGCTCTCCGTCGACCAGCACCTGGACCCGGTCTCCGTTCTTAAGCCCGAGTTTGTCGGCGTCTTCCGGATTCATATGAATGTGGGTAGCCGCCAGGATTACCCCTTCCCTCAGGGTAACAGCCCCGAACGGGCCTACCAGAACGATACCGGGCGTTCCCTCCAGGTTTCCCGAATCCCGTACGGGCGGGTCTACTCCCAGATGATAGCCGTCTGTTCCCGAGATTTCCACCTGGGTCCTGTCTCTTACCGGGCCGAGAATCCGGACATCTTCAATAACTCCTTCCGGACCGACCACGGTGACGGTTTCCCTGGCGGCAAACTGGCCCGGCTGGGCCAGGTCTTTATATTTTGTAAGCTTGTATCCGGGGCCGTAAAGCTGCTCCAGGTCGGACTGCGAAATGTGAATATGCCGTCCGGAAATTCTTACCGGCACCTCATTGTATCTGGAAATCAACGGCTCTATATGCGGTAGAGCTTCCTCAATAGGAGGCCTGGGTTCTTCACTGCGCCAGTAACCGCAGTTGCCGTCAATCATTTTGTTGCCTCCTTCCTCTCCAGTGAAAATTTTTTCTTTATTAAGTCATATTTTACCCATTAACTGAATATATATTTAGATTAACCACAATTAGTGGCCGGTGACCACCGGCAACTAATTTGGTTTTGAAAAGCACGTGTTATGCTGTTATAATGTTATTGTTACCTTAAGGAGCGGTTTACAATTTATAAGGGAGATGAGTTGTCATGTCCGAACACATTCTTTTCAAAAGCGATGATCCTGCCAACAAAGTTATTATTACTGTCCTCGGACAGGATAAAGTGGGTATAATTGCCGGCATAGCGACAATACTGGCTGAAAATAACGTAAATATCCTGGATATCAGCCAGACGATCCTGCAGGACATATTTACCATGGTTATGGTTTGCGATATCAAAAAGTGCAGGATTGATTTGGGGACTCTGAAAGAGAAGCTGGAAGCCAAAGGCAGGGAAATGGGGCTGCAGGTCCAGGTACAGCATGAAGATGTTTTCAAGTTTATGCACAGGATTTAAGGAGGAGTTGACTTGCTGAGCGTTCAGGAAATTATGGAGACTGTCCGCATGGTGCAGCAGGAGAACCTTGACATCAGAACCATTACCATGGGGATCAGCCTGAGGGACTGTGCTCACAGTGATCCTCAGGTTATAGGGACCAGGATATATGACAAAGTTACCAGACTGGCTGCTGACCTCGTCCGGACAGGAGAAGAAATTGAACGGGAATACGGCATTCCCATCGTTAACAAAAGGATTTCGGTCACACCCATATCAATTGTGGCTGAAAGCTGTGAGACCGATGATTACGTCTATTTTGCAGAAGTGCTGGAAAAAGCCGCGACCGAAGTGGGAGTCAACTTTATCGGCGGTTTTTCGGCCCTGGTCCATAAAGGATTCACCAAAGGGGATATCAAGCTGTTGAAAGCGATTCCGGAAGCCCTGGCCAGCACCGAAAGAGTGTGCTCGTCCGTCAATGTGGCAACCACCAAGGCCGGTATTAATATGGATGCAGTGTATCAAATGGGTAAAATTACTAAAGAGGCGGCTGCCCTGACGGCGGGGGA
>DYZU01000091.1 GCA_022735835.1 Thermincola sp.
AAGGATATCTGTTACATGGTCCACGAAGTAAGGAAATTTATAGGTTTGATTTTCCCTGGCTCCTGCACCGGTAAGGGTTATGTCTTTCGCCTTGGCGGCCTGAGCCTGTTCCTCGGTGATAAACTCGTTCCTGGCCATGGCATCAAGTACCACATTGCGCCGTTTCATTGCGGCCTCAGGGTTTTTAAAAGGGTCATATAAACTGGGGGCTTTCGGCAGCCCCGCCAGCAGGGCCGCTTCCACCAGTTCCAGTTCTTTCATCGGTTTCCCGAAATAGACCTGGGCCGCACTTTCTATACCATAAGCGCCCGCCCCGAAATAAATCTGGTTCAGGTACATTTCAAAAATTTCCTCTTTGGTGAACCTGCGTTCCAGCTGCAGAGCCAGGTAAGCTTCCTGGATCTTTCTGGTGAGCGTTTTTTCCGGTGAGAGGAAAGCTCTTTTCACCAGTTGCTGGGTTATTGTACTGGCGCCCTGGGCGGCTTTCCCGGCTTTGAGATCAGCCAGAAGAGCGCCGACAATGCGCTTTAAGTCCAACCCCTTGTGATCCCAGAAGCGGACGTCTTCAATGGCCAGGAACGCATTGGTTACAGTATCCGGAACTTCTTCAAAGCGGACAGGATGCCGGTTCTCGACGTATATTCTGGCAACCTCATTGCCGTCTTTATCATATATGAAAGAAGGTAAATTTAGTTCGAGGGCGGTAGGGTTCCAGGCGGGCATGTCTTTTAAGCTGTATGCCACTAAACCCAGCACGGAACCGGTGCAAACCAGAAATAAAAAGGCTGTAACGACAATGGCCAACCTTGCGTAATTCAATTTGCGGACGGTTCTGCGTCTGGGCCTTCTTTTATTGGTCATTTTTTGGCAGTCCTCCTTCCGGGCAGGGATAAGAGTATACTAAAACGATTATAACACAATACGCGGGCAAAGTTAATGCTTTACAAGCAGGTTGCGTAGCGAACTCCCTTTTGTTATACTGGAAAAGTAGACTGGTAGGGAGGAGAATAACGGTGGAAAAGGAACTGGCAAGACAACTGACGATAATTAAAAGAGGTGCTGCCGAAATAGTACCTGAAGGCGAACTTGTCGAGAAACTCAGAAAATCCATAAGTTCGGGAAAGCCCTTGCATATCAAACTGGGTCTGGACCCGACTGCTCCTGACATACATTTGGGACACACGGTGGTACTCCAAAAACTAAGGCAGTTTCAGGATCTTGGGCACAGGGTGACAATCATCCTCGGGGACTACACGGCCCGGATCGGAGACCCTACCGGAAAATCCGAAACCAGGAAGCAGTTGACCGAGGAAGAAGTCAAGGCCAATGCCAGGACATATGAAGACCAGATTTTTAAGATTTTGGACAAGTCTAAAACCAATGTTGTATTTAACAGCCAGTGGCTGGCGCCGCTTACGTTTGCTGATGTTATCAACCTGGCCGCTAAGTATACGGTGGCCCGCATGCTGGAGCGGGATGACTTTGCCAAGCGTTTTCACAATGAACAGCCGATAAGTATTCACGAATTCTTTTATCCTTTGATGCAGGGATACGATTCCGTTGCTTTGCAGGCGGATGTGGAACTGGGCGGTACCGACCAGAAATTTAATCTCCTGATGGGCAGGCACCTGCAAAAAGAGTATGGCCAGGAACCCCAGGTGGCCCTGATGATGCCGATTCTTGAGGGTCTTGACGGTGTGCAGAAGATGAGCAAAAGTCTCGGCAACTACATCGGGATTACCGAGTCTCCCAAGGAGATGTACGGCAAGACGATGTCAATTGCCGATGAGTTGATGATCAGGTATTTCGAGCTGGTAACCCCGGTCTCGCTTGAGGAAATAAGGGACATTGAAAACGGGTTGCAAGAAGGCGCCCTGCATCCCCGGGATGTGAAAATGCGTTTGGCCAGGGAAATCGTCACAATTTACCATGGTATCGATGCGGCCCGGCGGGCGGAAGCAGAGTTTAAAAACATTTTTCAAAAGAAAGAGCTCCCCGACGAGGTTCCGGAATACAGGTTGGACCGTAAAGACCTGGAAGAGGGGGAAATATGGCTCCCCAAGCTGCTTGCCCTGGCCGGGCTGGTTTCGAGTACAAGTGAAGGCAAGCGGTTGCTCCAGCAAGGAGCCGTGAAAATTGATGACGAAAAAATTAGTGATCCCGATATTCGGCTTATTCCTCAAGACGGTATGATTATCAAAGCAGGAAAAAGGAAATTTGTGAAGATTGTTCGGCAGTAAGGGCATATCGGCAGTTTTGAAACCCAGGTCTGATTTCTAATCTCTCCGGGACTGGTGTTTTGGAATCGGCCCTGAAATATTGGCCAGTTTTACTTATTGGACTCGGGAAGACCACCAGTGCCTCGGTTTCAGCTATGACAAAGCATGGCTCTATAACAGGGTCTCTTAATCTGAAAATTGAGCGGTTCAATATAACGCCCCGGGCCAGCAGGATGTGAAGCGGCCCGGGGCGGTGCAAATCAGCCCGGAGCAACGGGGACCCGGTCTCAAGGGGACCGCAGTTTTAGGATCGGCTAAACAGAAAATCAATCTTTATACCGAGAGCGGGAACATTGTTGTGGATAAGAACTAGAGTTAGGGGTTGAAGCATCAACAGTTTCAACCCTTTAATTTTTATAATATAGGTCTATATATAGAAATGTCACCAATTTTCTTTTTTTCACATATATTGATATGTGGAGGTGAACACTCTTGTTTTATCAGCCCCGCCGTTTTCCCACCAGAACACTGGTGGTTATCCTAATTTTGGCGCTGATGATCCTTGTTCCTTTTGGGATTGTTGAAAGAAACCTGAAGCCAACGATTCTCGCCATAGCTAAAGCCTATGCCGAGCAGGTAGCGGTCACGGCTA
>DYZU01000092.1 GCA_022735835.1 Thermincola sp.
CCAGACATACCTGAACTGAAGATGACACGGCAGATGCTGTGTATTTACCCAAAAAACGTACACCTTTCACCTGCGGCCTTAGCATTTTTATCCCATCTGAAGAAAGGAGGACATTAATAAGAAAACCCGATAAAGTATATCGGGTAGTGATTTTTATAGCCAAAGCCAGGCCCTTCCAGACCGGAGGGGTGCTGGGCATGTACGTTGATGATCATAGTGAACGGCAGCTACCGGCTGGCGCCTCCACCGCCGGAGGAACCTCCGCCAAAGCCTCCTCCGCCAAAGCCGCCGCCCCCCCAGCCGCCGAAGCCTCCTCCGCCAAAAAAGCCGCCTCCGCCCCATCCGCCATAGCCGCCAAAATCATCGTCGTCCCAGCGCTTCCGGCGTCTGTTCTTCCTGACAATGGAACTGAACAGGGCGAGCAGGATGACCGCTATAATCAGTCCTATGAAAGGGGCAGGTAATGAACCGGTCCGGTTGGCTGATGTATCGGCCGGGACCGGGGCATAACTGCCGTCCAGAGTTACATTATATTCCCTGGCAACCTCGGCCGCAATAGCCAGGTAACCCTGCAACACGCCTTCACTGTACTTTTGCTGCTCCCACCGGGGTAAGACATAGTTATCCAAAATACGGCCGGCTTTTCCGTCCGGAATGGCCCCTTCCAGGCCATAACCAACTTCAATGCGGACCCGGCCGGGTTTACCGGCTAAAATGTTTTCCTTGTTTACCAGCAGCAAAACCCCGTTGTTTTTCTCCCGGTTGCCCAATCCCCAGGACCTGAAAAGGATATTCGCATACTCTTCGATGGGGTAATCCCCCAAAGATTCGACAGTGACAACCACCACCTGGGCCTTCGTTTTGTCTTCCAGTTCCCTGCCCAGGCTTCTTATCGCTGAGATGTCTTGGGGCTCAAGCATTGCCGCGTAATCGAAAACATAATCGAAACGGTCGGGTTTGGGCGGTATTTGGGATGAGGCAAAAGCGGTGGGGCTTAAACTCAGGACAAGCAGGAAAACCAGACTTAGTATGAACATTTTTGTATTTTTGTTTTTCCGCCTCACAGTATCACCAACCTACTTGGCTGTTCCGAAATCCACTTTGGGAACTTCGGCAGCCCCCTTGTCCGCTTCAAAATACGGCTTGGAATCAAAGCCCAGAATCCTGGCATAAATGACGGTCGGGAACCTCCTGATACTCTGGTTGTATTCCTGCACCGCCTGGTTGTAATCCCTCCGGCTGATGTTGATCCGGTTCTCGGTGCCGGCCAGTTCATCCATTAGTTGCCTGAAATTGGCATCGGCTTTCAGGTTGGGATAATTCTCAACAACCACCAGCAGCCGCGCCAGCGCGCCTGACAGTTCGTTTTGTCCGGCAATTCGCTCATCAACGCTCCTGGCCCCGGCCAGCTTTGCCCTGGCATCGGTTACGTTTTTCAGGACTTCCTGTTCATGAATTGAATACCCTTTAACAGTCTCCACCAGGTTCGGGATTAAATCCATCCTTCTTTGCAGCTGGCTGTCCACATCACTCCACTTTTTGTTCACGTTCTCGTCCATGGCAACAAGCCTGTTATAGCTGCCGAACCCGCTGAACACCAGCAGGATCAGTATAACCACCAGGCCCAAAGCAATCCATTTTCCTTTCAAGTTCTATTCCCCCTTTAAATCTTGTCAATGGTCACTTGCGGTTAAAGCTTGAGATTGACCTTTGTTACACCTCCTTTCATTATACCTGTAATTATATTAAATAACCAGCCGCTTCGATATAAAGCAGGATTTTAAAACAAAAAGACCTTTACCTTTCTTACTGAAGGCAAAGGTCTTGCCGATTATCAGACTCGCTGGTAAAACCGGGCGGCCACAGCCGCCGTATTGACGATTTTACCGACCAGCAATGGCTGGCGGCTACTCCCCTTTGGTTATTCGATTTAATTTTTTAACCCAACAATTCCTTTACTATCTGGTTGACCAGTTTTCCGTCAGCCCTTCCTTTCAATCTCGGCATCAGTTTACCCATAACCTTGCCCATGTCTTTGGGCCCGGCCGGTTGGACTTCCGCTATCACCTCTTTTGCCAGGCTGCGGATTTCCTGCTCAGACAACTGTTCGGGAAGGTATCCCATAAGGATTTCAATCTCTTCCTTAAGGCCGTCGGCAATGTCCTGCCGACCTGCCTTAACGTATTCTTCCAGGGCGTCTTTTCTCTTTTTGACTTCCCTGGATATAACCTCAATCACTTCATCTTCGGAAAGTTCCTTCTTTTTTTCAATCTCGGCATTCTTAAGGGAGGAACGAACCATACGAATAACGGAAAGTTTCTTTTTGCCGCTTTCTTTCTCTTTCATCGCGGCTTTCATATCTTCGGTCAGCCTATCCTGAAGGGACATGGGAATCCTCCTTACCAGTATCTTCTCTTCCTCGCCGCCTCAGATTTTTTCTTCCGTTTTACGCTAGGCTTTTCGTAATGCTCGCGCTTTCTTACCTCGGACAGAACTCCGGATTTTTGACATGATCTTTTAAAACGCCTTAAGGCGCTATCGAGGGTTTCGTTTTTTCCGACTTTGACTTCCGCCATTCTTTCTTTTTCCCTCCCTCCACTACTGACAATGATGCAACGGTCAATCAGAACGGTTTCTGCGATTATTACTCCGTCATGAAGGCATAAAATTACACATTGTTTATTATACTATATTTTTTGGCAAAGTGTCAACTCCACTAGGCGAAGTTGCGCAGTTCCTCGCCGCCTATCAGGTGATAATGCAGGTGGAAAATAATCTGCCCACCTTCCTTGTTGCAGTTAGTCACGATCCGGAAACCTTTCTCCGCAATTCCCGCTTCCCTGGCCAGCTTATTAGCCACCAGGTGAATATGCCCGACCAGTTCCGCGTTGCCTTCGTTAATATCGAGGACATTGGTCATGTGTTCCTTGGGAATAATCAGCAGGTGAACCGGCGCCAAAGGGTTAATATCCTTGAAAGCGAGAATTTTATCGTCTTCGTAAACAACCTGACTGGGTATCTCCCTGCGCACTATTTTGCAAAAGATGCAGTCCTGCATTCTCAATACACCTCCTTTTGTTAAGGTTAGGGACTAAAATTCCGTTATATTTATAAAATTAATGTGATTTATGTTATATTCGATGGAAATCCATAAAAACCCTTCCTAAAACAGGGCATATGAGCTTATATCTTTATTTTCCCCAGTAAACTGGTCCCCCTGAGTTTTACCATTCTCACGTCCACGAACTCTCCCTTTAGATCGTCGTTGCTTTTAACCAGTACCCTGATATAATTGTCAGTCAGGCCTTCCCACAGGTCCTCCTCCTTTTCAGCCAACTGCTCAAAAAGTACCTCCATAGACTTGCCGACAAACTGCCCGGCAAATTTTTTCCGGTTTTCCCGGTCCAGAGCAAGCAGCCTCTTACTCCTGGCATCCTTATCCTCCGCGGATACCTGACCCGGGTAATCTGCAGCGGGAGTTCCCTTCCGGGGGGAATACTTAAACACATGGGTCCTGCTAAAACCCATTTCTTTTACAAACTGGCAAGTATTCTCAAACCTCCCGGCGGTTTCGCCCGGGAAACCGACAATCACGTCAGTTGTAATGGCTATTTCCGGAACCTGGTTCCTGATGGCGCTTACCAGGCGGGCAAATTCAAAGGTGTTATACTTCCTGTTCATCCGGCTCAAAATATAATCATCCCCGCTCTGCAGCGGGATATGCAAATGCCGGCAAACCGTGCGGATTTCCGCAACAACCTCGATTAAGCGGGGAGTAATATCAAGGGGTTCAATTGACCCCAGCCTCAGCCTTTTTAATCCGGGGGTCAGGGCAATCTTCAAAACCAGGTCCGCCAGGTCCGTTTTCTCCTGCAAACCCTCCCCATAAGCTCCTATATGAATCCCGGTCAGGACTATTTCCCCAAAACCCTCTTCGACAAGCTTCCTGACCTCTGCCAGCACTCTTTCCGGAGAACGGCTCCGCAAAGGGCCCCGCGCATAGGGAATGATGCAGTATGTACAGAAATTACTGCACCCCTCCTGAATTTTGACAAAAGCCCTGGTCCTGTTCTCGGAATCAAGGAGAGGCATGTCTTCAAACGACCGGTGGGACATGATGTCTTCAACAGCGTTAACCGGCACAGGAGCTTTTTCCGCTTCTTCCACTAACTCCACAATCCTGTCCCGGTCCCGGGTCCCGATCACCAGGTCTACCCCCGGTATCTCCAGCACCTCAGCCGGTGAAGTCTGGGCGTAACATCCCGTAACAGCAACCACGGCGGCCGGGTTCCGTTTTACCGCCCGCCTGATCATCTGCCTGGATTTCCGGTCCCCCAGGTGAGTAACGGTACAGGTATTAATGATATAAACATCGGCTTTGTCATCAAACGAAACGGGCTCATAACCATGACGGCGAAACAAACCGGCCATCGCTTCGCTATCGTACTGGTTTGTTTTGCATCCAAGGGTAAAAAAGGCAACTTTCTTAGCCACTGCTTACGCCTCCCAGATCTCCCAGTTCGTACATAATCATGGTTACAGCCGCCAATCCGGCTGTTTCGGTACGCATTATCCGGGGACCCAACGATACCGGAAGCACTCCTTTGGACCTGGCCAAAGCGGCTTCCTCCGCCGAGAAGCCGCCCTCAGGCCCAATAAATACAGCTATATCACTTTTGTCCCAGGCTTTTCTCCGGCTGTATGATGTTAATACATGCTTAATCCCAAGGGCAGACTCCTCTTCCCACGGCATAACGGCCAATGCAGCGCCGGATACTTCCTCCAAAGCCGCACCGAACGTTACCTGCCTGGAGACTGCCGGAATTATTGTGCGGCGGGATTGCTTGGCAGCTTCTTCGGCGATCCTCTGCCAGCGGGCCAGCCTGGTTTCGGCTTTTTTCTCATCCAGTTTTACCACGGTGCGCTCACAAATTACCGGAACAATCCGGGCAACCCCCAGTTCCGTGCTCTTCTGGATAACCAGGTCCATTTTATCCCCCTTGGGCAGGCCCTGGTAAAGGGTTACCTCTATCGGCGCCTCGGTGGGAATTTCCATCTCCCCGGTGATTTCGCATACAACTTGTTTATTAGTTATTTCCCTGATTCTTGCTGTAAATTCTCTCCCGTTGCCTGTGCACAGCCGGATGATTTCCCCCGGCCCCAAGCGCAAAACCCGGGAAATGTGTTTTACATCAGGACCTGTGACAACCACCGTATTGTTATTAATGGAATTATCGGAAATAAAAAACCGGGCCATTCTAACCCTCCCTGGAAGCTAACAAAGAGACCCATTCTCCGTCCCGGGCCACTTGTTCAATTTTAAAACCTTCTCCAGCAATTCTCTCTAAGACCTCTTTTTCCCTTGACTCAATAATGCCGGAGGCAATAAAATTTCCGCCCGTTTTAACAGCCCGAAAGACGTCACGGCAAACGGCAATAATCACATCTGCCACTATATTGGCAACCACTATGTCGGCCTTTCCTTCAACATTGTCAAGCAGGTTGCCGGCCACGACTTTTACCACATCATCCACCAGGTTACGGGCCACGTTGGCCCTGGCGGCCTTTACGGCAACCTCGTCAATGTCAACCGCCGTAACCTTTCCCGCTCCCAACCCGGCCGCGGCTATCGAAAGGATGCCGGAACCTGTCCCGATATCAAAGACAGTTTCTCCGCCTTTCACGATTTGTTCCAGGAATCTTATGCACATAACTGTCGTCGGGTGAGTCCCGGTGCCAAAAGCCATACCGGGGTCCAGTTCTATCACCAGTTCGCCCGGCTGTGGGTTGTAGTCTTCCCAGCTAGGTTTTATTACAACCCTTTCACCGGCCTTCACAGGTTTATAGTATGCCTTCCACGAGTTAGCCCAGTCCTCCTCCCGGACTTCGGCAAAGGCCAGGCCTCTTATTGAATCCGGCAGGTATTCCCGGTTAAGTGCATTCAGCTTTTCATTTAGCTGGAGGTTACGGTCTTCCAGCTTGAAGTCACACGGAAAGTAAGCCTTGACCAGGACAAAATCGCGCTCCAGCAATTCATCGGGGAACTCGAAAGCATCCCACGAGCCTTCGGCAATTCGTTCATTGATCGTATCAGGGTCTTCAATGACGACTCCCCCGGCCCCGCACTCAAGGAATATATCGGCAACGGCATCGACCGCCTGTTTGTCTGTTTTTACGGCTATCTCCTGCCATTTCATTTGATCACTTCCCAGGTAAATTATACCTCACGGTTCTTTTTCCCTACCCCATAAAGGCATCCTTCATTTTTTCGAAAAATCCCTTTTCAACCCCGGCGGGGTTCTCCCCTATAGCAGCCGCAAAATCCCGGAGCAGCTTTTTCTGCTGGTCAGTCAATTTGGTAGGAGTAACCACCGTAACTTTCACATGCTGGTCACCCCGCCCGTAACCGTGAACATCCGGAATCCCTTTGCCCTTAAGGCGGAAATAGGTGCCGGACTGGGTACCTTCGGGAATCTTTAACTGTACTTTTCCGTCCAGGGTAGGGACTTCCACTTCATCACCCAGGGCAGCCTGTGGAAAGGATATTTTAATCTCGCTGATGACATCATTACCCTCCCGCTGGAATATTTTATGAGGCCTGACCTTGATATAAACATACAGATCGCCGTGCGGCCCACCGCGCTCACCCGGCTCTCCTTCCCCGGCAACCCTTAACCTGGAACCGGTATCCACGCCGGCGGGAATTTTTAAATTGATCTCGCGGGTTCTCCTGACCATCCCGCTCCCGCCGCACGCGTTACAGGGATTCTCAACAATCTTGCCGTCACCCTGGCACCTGTCACACACCCGTGACTGGATAAAGCGGCCGAACGGGGTGGACTGGGTATACTGGAGTTGTCCCGTCCCGTTGCACTTGGGACACGTTTTGGGCGAAGTACCCGGCGCCGCGCCGCTTCCGTTACACTTCTCACATGTTTCGGTACGGGGCACCTTAATAGTTTTTTCCAGGCCAAAGGCGGCCTCCTCAAATGAGATTTCCAGGTTATAACGGAGATCCGCCCCCTTCACCGGGCCTCTGCGGCGCTGGCCTCCGCCGCCGAAAAACATTTCGAAAATGTCACCGAAACCGCCGAAGTCCGCCCCGCCAAAGCCGCCGAAGCCGCCAAAACCGCCGAAGCCGGCATCCCCGGCGCCCTGCCCGAATGCGGCATGCCCAAACTGGTCGTACTGGGCCCTTTTCTGCGGGTCAGAAAGGACCTCATAAGCCTCGTTTATTTCCTTGAACTTGGCTTCCGCATCCTTGTCTCCCGGGTTGACGTCAGGGTGATATTTCCGCGCCAGTTTCCGGAAAGCCTTCTTGATCTCGACCTCGGAAGCGTTTTTCTCGACTCCCAGGACCTCATAATAATCTCTTTTACCCATTTCCCTAAACACCTTCTTGTCCCGGATTACTTAAAAGAACGCATAGAGGGGGATATCAAATCCCCCTTTGAAATTTTTGAAGTTTATTGAGAAAAACGGTTAAACTTATTTGTCCTCGTCCACCACGTTATACTCCGCATCTACCACATTATCGTCCTTGGAAGTCCCGGTACCTCCCTCGGCTCCCTGGGCTCCCTGGGCCTGGGCGGACTGCTGATACATGGCAGTAGTCAATTCGTACAGTGGGGCGGTCAATGCTTCGGATTTCTTCTTAATGGCTTCGATATCAGTGCCTTTAAGGGCTTCCTTGAGTTCACTGACCGCCTGGTTAACCTTGTCGACCAGGTTCTTATCGGCCCTGTCGCCAAAATCCTTAATAGTCTTCTCAGCCTGGTAAATCAATGAATCTGCCTGGTTCCTGGTCTCAACTTCCTGCTTCCGCTTGGCGTCCTCGGCTGCATGGGTCTCGGCCTCTTTCACCATTCTTTCAATCTCGTCCTGGGAAAGCCCGCCGGACGATGTAATGGTAATGGCCTGCTGGTTGCCGGTGGCCATATCTTTGGCGGAAACGTGAACGATACCGTTAGCGTCAATATCAAACTTGACCTCAATCTGGGGAATCCCCCTGGGCGCAGGAGGAATCCCGGTCAACTGGAACCTGCCCAAAGTCTTATTATGGGCGGCCATTTCCCTTTCTCCCTGCAGGACATGAATCTCTACCGAAGTTTGGTTATCAGACGCCGTCGAGAAGATCTGGCTCTTGGATGTCGGAATAGTCGTATTCCGGTTAATCAGCCTGGTAAATACCCCGCCGAGAGTCTCAATGCCTAAAGACAGCGGGGTCACGTCAAGCAGCAGGACATCCTTGACCTCTCCGGCCAGGACACCGCCCTGGATAGCCGCCCCGAGAGCCACCACTTCATCCGGGTTGACGCCCTTGTGCGGCTCCTTGCCTATAAGCTTCTTGATTGCTTCCTGGACGGCAGGGATCCTGGTCGAACCCCCGACAAGAATAACTTTATCAATTTTATCAGGTGTCAGCCCGGCATCGGCCAGCGCCTGCCTGGTCGGGCCGATGGTTTTCTCCACCAGATCGGCTGTCATTTCTTCAAATTTGGCCCTGGTGAGGGTCAAATCAAGATGCTTGGGTCCGGACTGGTCTGCCGTGATAAACGGCAGGTTAATGTTGGTGTTCAAGACACCGGACAATTCGATTTTGGCTTTTTCGGCAGCCTCTTTCAGGCGCTGCATGGCCATCTTGTCATTTCGCAGGTCTATCCCGGTATCCTTCTTGAATTCGCCAACCATCCAGTCAATAATCCTGTCGTCAAAGTCATCGCCACCCAGCCGGTTGTTGCCGCTGGTCGCCTTTACTTCAAATACCCCGTCACCCAGCTCCAGAATCGATACGTCGAAGGTCCCCCCACCCAGGTCATAAACCAGGATGGTGTGGTCCTCCCCCTTATCGAGTCCGTACGCCAGGGCTGCGGCCGTGGGCTCGTTGATAATGCGCAACACCTCCAGGCCGGCAATTTTACCGGCGTCCTTGGTAGCCTGCCGCTGACTGTCGGTAAAGTAGGCCGGAACGGTAATGACGGCCTGCTCGATTTTTTCTCCCAGGTAAGCTTCGGCATCGGCCTTCAGTTTCTGTAAAATCATGGCCGAGATTTCCTGGGGAGTATATTCTTTGCCGTTTAATTTGACTTTATAATCGGAACCCATATGCCTTTTAATGGACATGACGGTCCCCTCCGGGTTGGTAACGGCCTGGCGTTTAGCCACCTGGCCCACCAGGCGCTCTCCGGTTTTGGAAAAGGCCACCACCGACGGTGTGGTTCTGCCTCCTTCAGCATTAGGTATTACAGTCGCTTCCCCGCCTTCCATTACAGCCATACAGGAAAATGTAGTTCCCAAATCAATTCCCAGTACTTTTCCCATTGGGTCTTCAACCTCCTATTGTATATCTCTCGCTCTCAACCTGGCTTTAAACTGCTTCCGCTTAACTTTTGGCCACCTTTACCATCGCCGGCCTGAGAACGCGGTCTGCCAGCAGGTAACCCTTTTGAAACTCTTCAATGATGGTATTGTCCGGGTGTTCTTTGCTCGGCTCATGCATGACAGCCTCATGGAAGTTGGGGTCAAAGTCCCTGCCCACCGTCTCCATGGCCTTAACACCCTCCTTTTCGAGGATATCCTTTAACTGCCTGTAGATAAGCTCCATTCCCTCCATAAACTTGGTGATATCATCCCCGCCGGAATGCAGGGCCCGCTCGAAATTGTCAAGAACCGGCAAAAGATTTGTGGCCAGACGCATGGAACAGTACTTGGCCCACTCTTCACGTTCATGCAGGGTTCTTTTCCTGAAATTATCAAAATCGGCCTGAACCCTCTGCAGCAGGTGCAGGTATTCCTCAGCCAGGGCTTTATATTTGGCCAATTCGCTTTGCATATCTTCTTCCTGGCCGGATTCGTTCATCTCCGCGATATCTTCTCTATGCTCCGTATTTTCCGGATGTTCCGTATTTTCCGGTTCTTTTTCCACTTTGGCCATTTCATCTTTGTTAATTTTTTCTGCCAACATTATCCCCCCTCTTCACCTTTAAAAATCATCGCCCTCGAATTCGGGCTTTCGTTTGCTGTCAACAGGTTCTTCCTTTTTCTTGATGATTGTGTCTATACGCAGAATAGCCTCGGCGATCTCGCCGGCAGCTTTCAAGGCACGAAGCTTGACCAGGGCCGGGTC
>DYZU01000093.1 GCA_022735835.1 Thermincola sp.
CATCGCCTTTAACCCCAACAGTTCCATGCATGCCATTGAAGGAATCACCAGCCCTGACGGCAGAGTGCTGGGCAAGATGGGACACTCGGAGCGGACCGGTTCCAATGTGGCAGTGAATGTACCGGGAGAAAAAGACCAGAAAATATTTGCCGCGGGGGTAAATTATTTCAAGTAAACGATTAGGCCGCCTCCTGTTAGGATCTGTTGATAAAAAATAACAAGTTCCGGCTGTTTGCGATAGGTTTTTCATTGGGTTGCTATCGTCAGTCAACTTATCAAAAAGGAATCCCGATTTAAGCGACATTGAAGTCGGCGATGAAGTTGAACTGCGCCTGAAAAATGGTGATGTAACACGAATTGAAATAATTTCCGGAGGCAGCGAATTTGTTATCGGTGAACTGTACCGGGTGGATACCGATAACAGACGCATCAGGGTTGAGGACCGGGACGGAGACAGGACCACTTATGAAGTGGCCTCCGAAGCCGATATAGAAGTTCCGGGCAACAGCCAGGCGGAGCTTAAAGACCTGGAAACGGGAAAACCGGTTAAGCTCATAATCGAGGATGACGAAGTAACAGATATTGTTCAGGGCAAGATGAGGGAAGGCACAATCCGGTCAGTAAGCGCTTCCGACGACACGGTCGAGTTTGAACGGAGCGGCGGCAGTACCGCTGCTTATGAAGTCAATAATGATGTAATTATTGAGTATGACAACCGGTCTTTGGACCTGGATGACCTGAAAAACGGGGATGAGGCACAGTTGTACATTTTTGACGATGAGGTTTATCTGATCGTTGTAACCAAGCGGGGATAATTCAAAGGGGCTGTCTTAAAAGTTGTATCTTACAGCTTGGTAATAGGGGGCAGGTGTGTTCCTCCGGGTGGACGTTAGGGCCTGTTGACAAATAAAAAATGGATCAGGGATGGCTGTTTGCAACGGTATTTTCTCTTGTTTCTTATGCAAACAGCCATCCCCTTGTTCGACAGCTCATTTTCTTTTACCCGCTAATGGCCTTCGTTGCAGTGAGCTACGGCCCTAAGCATCCATTTCCTGCGAAGCATAAGAACACCTCCTTCCGGTGAGATAAATCTTTATTATTTAGCCTGTGAGCTTTGTTTTACTTCTCCGTCCGGGGTTTTATTGCTGCTGTGACAATCTTCTCCGTGATTGTGCATTCCCCGCATCATGAACAGGTGCGCCAGGGGGCAGAGCAGTAACATCAGCCAGGCCCAATTTCCTTTAATGTTAGGGCCTCCGATCAGGAAAACAGCGCCGAGCATTACAGCACAGCACACCAGCATCACCAGCCAGTGGGTTAACCCGCTTTTACCTTTGGATTTCATGTTTTTACCTCCTACATTCCCAAGGGCAATTTATAAGGAAGTAATTTATAGAAAAATCCTGTCAACAAAGAAAATTTATTTAGGGCCATCAGCACTCCGAAAAATACCATCAGCAGCCCCACC
>DYZU01000094.1 GCA_022735835.1 Thermincola sp.
AAGGTCGCCTATTTATGGGACAGCCCCTATCGATTATCTAACCTCCAACTTCCAACCTCTAACTTCCAAATGTGGGGCTGGCTGACATCAGACTCGCCCTTGCGAAACATACCCGGCCCTTCCCTTCATTGTGCGCAAAAACTTATCTTTGACTTTTGGGACAGCCCCAGTGCGCTTAAATATCTTCAACTATATTTTTTCATCATCTACATATTCTATCTCCGGATCATCCTTGAACTCCACATCCACTCCGAATAATTTAAAGAAAGCATTGAGTTTTTTGACATAGTCCTTAGCCTGTTCGCAAATTTCTTCGGCAAATTCTCTTGACAGGCCGTCTTCATAATCAAGCAGAAACTTGATTCTGAAATGCGTATCATCTAGCATTTCAAATTCTTCTACATTATGCAGTCCTCCAAAGAATCTGTAGGCCGTAGGTAGCCATGCTAGATGAGTATCCAGCAAATCACTGAAATCTTTGATGAAATCTATCAATCTCTCCTGAAAAACGCTCTCGGGATAGTCTATTTCATGCGCATTTCGCATTGCCACTCCTTCGAAGGTAAGGAAAATGGAGTATACACTAATCATTTGGAATCCTCCTTGAACATATCCAATACAGAGGGCAGTCCCAGCAATTGCCGGCCTATTTCGTACCATTCCCACGGGTCTTCGATGTTTAAGGAGTTGTAAAAGGGCTGGATTTTATCATCCTTTATATCTTTAATTACTTCTGCAAGGGTCTTTTCAATTATTGATCTGTCATTATTTAGCAATCCCTTAGCATAACCCCGCGGAGCTACCGTGCCGTAACGAATGAACTTTCCGATCTTGTAGGCATCTTCATAGTCCTCGAGATGAAAAAGAACTGTACAATACTCAAAAAATATTCTACGATAATGGTCAGGATTGTCTCGAAGAAGTTCATTACACAGTGTCTTATAAATTGGAGCTATCTCTTTTAGAGCATTTTTCATTTCTTCTCGGTTATTAAGTATTCTGTGATAGTTCGCGTAACTTAGCATTCTTGATACATAAAACTCAGTATCATTTCGTTCTTTTAAGGATTGTATAAGTTCTTGAATTATTTTTATGGCACTTTTAAAATAAAACTCTGATTTTTCCCTGTGACCAAGATACATAAAACATTTAGCTATTAATTCAAACTCTCCAGGAAATTTGTGATCATATTTAAGTTCTTCTTCTAACCTTTTTTTTATAGTAGATTTGTTTACCTTTAAATCCAACATTTATCACCCTCCAAATATAGAAAAATAATTAGGAGTGGAGATGTATACTTATCTAGTTCTGCAACTAATTCAATTTTACAATATCTAAAGCATTAATCTTTGAATCAGATAAAATTGTATTTAAATAGTCATCAATACCTTTTCCAAACCTGATAGCTGGATTATCTGCTGCATATACAACAGCTACTTTATATTTAATATCCGCTCCACCATTTAAGATTTTATTTATTTCATTATAAGCCTCTTGGCTTTGTCTTCTTATCTCGTTTAAATATCTGTTTTGATTATTTGCCAACCAATCATATGACAGCTGTGCCTTTTTCGTTTTTGCCGTAAACAAACTGCTTTTGCCAAGAGTAGGATTAGGTGTTGTACTCATAGCCCCTTTGGCTTCCACAATTAATATATCATTGCCTTTTTTCAGTATCAAGTCTGGTCCGCTTACCCCAGGCTTTGCATCATATAACAATGTATAACCATTTCTTGCATAGTAATCCTTGGCGGCTTCCACTGCAAACCTCTCGGCCCTAAGGGTCTTTAGATAACTTGGTTTATATCCTCCTCCAAGTGAATTGATATAATCATCAACAGCTCTATTGATGGCGCTTTTGTTCTTGTCTGATATTGGGCTATGCTTTATGACAGTAATTTTTGTTGTTCCTCTCAATAAATCAGCGATCCTTGCCATATCGTTATGTCTGGCAAGTTCGGCAATTATATCATCGGTAGCCCCTGCTCCTTCTAGAACTCTGACATTGTCTGCATTCTTGCAAAGATACGGCAAAACAGCACTAAGAACAGTATTCTTTATTGTCTTCCATTCATCAATTTTAGCTATAATAAGCCTTGCTGCAATACTAACACATTCCGGCCCTCTTTTGATGAAGCTGATAAGTGTATCAGATACTTTAACTGCATCTCCGAGGGCAGGCACAAAGCCCAGAATACTGGTGAATACGCCGGCAAAATCACCATTTGCAAGATTTCCCACAGCATCGCGAATGTCTCCGAAAACAACAAAGCCTGATGCAATTTGTCCGATAAGATATCCAAATGACTTAAATGTTCGTTCTGACATCCATCCCCAGTTCACCAGTGTCTGGCCAAAGTCACCGGCCGTTGCTCCTGCCAGGATGTCCTTGGTGTGTTCATACCAGACTTTATCGTAGGCAAAGGGGTCAAGTTTTTTGTCGTATTCTTGTTTATCGTTGAAGGAATCGCCATCCGGATTGGAGTTTAACGGGTCATAGCCGGCCAGAATTTCCAAAGCGTCATCCAGCTTATCGCCGTCTGAGTCGGAAATGTAAGACTTGGTTCCATATTCTGCTTCTTCACTGTCAGACAAACCGTCACCATCTGTATCCTTCTCTGAAGGACTGCTTACCGTTTTGTAATATTCACCGAAGGGACCCGATAAAATATGACATACCTCTTCACCGTCAGGCAGGCCGTCACCGTCACTGTCGGGATTATTAGGGTCTGAATAATGGATATTTCCTAAACCATCCCTCATGCCACCGGTTTCAACACTGTCGTAAATACCATCTCCGTCAGTATCAACAGGGTCGGTAATGATTTCGGATATACGGCTGAATACATCCGGCAGCTGTGATGCGCTGGAAACCGGGAAGTACATGCCGCCTGTTCCTTCGGCAATGCTTCTTAATAATGTCTCATCTACACTGTTTCCGAGCCCGATAGTGTATATAATAATGTTATTGTTTTTAGCCTGCGTAGTTAATGAATAATCATAACTGCCCTCACCGTCAGTGAGCAATATTTCCACTTTAATTCTGTCTGATGAACTTTTCCTGATTAATTCATTATTGGCAATCCTGACTCCGGCTCCTATATTTGTACCGCCGTAAGAGTCTATTCTGTCTAAAGCGGATTTTACAGCGTTAAAATCCGATGTTAAGCCCTGGGTTAACGAGGCATAGGAGTCAAAATCCACAACGGCAGCTCGATCTCCCTGAAGCAGAGCGTCAACAAAAGACTTCGACGCTGTCTTCCGGTAACCATTGGGGTCGTTCCAGCTCATGCTGCCCGAGGAATCCAGGACAAAAACCACATCCATGTATACAACCTCGGTTGTGACAGTTCTTTCGCCTTTGTTGAGCGGAACTTCCCATACCGCTTTCCATGTAGGGATATAAAACAGGACAAAAGTTGAAAAGTGATTGGTTTCCCCCCAGACAACGCCATTTTGGAGGTCAATCCCCTGTTTGTCCAGGGGAAGCATTGTCATTTGTTCCTCATCAAAGTAAAACATCCTGACATTTTGAATGTCACCGCCAGGTACCCTGGAAGGATCAATCGGTATAAAGACTTTTGCCTTAGAAAAAGAAGTGTCAACCGTTATATCTACTGGTTCTGAAACAAGACCGGGCGCTTTCCTGACTGGTGTGTCTTCAGGAAGAACACGCATGCTAACGCTGTTTGATACATCCCCTTCGGCAGTCAGTTCAACCCTAATACCCGTATTACTTTCTGTAAATGTTTGCGTATATTCTTCAAGGCCGTCGATTATTCCATCACCGTCGGTATCAGGATTGTTCGGGTCCGTGCCAAGCCCGTATTCGCTGCCATCGCTTAGCCCGTCTTCATCGGTATCGTATTTAAGCGGGGATGTGCCAAATTGCTGAAGTTCAAACTTATCATTAAGTCCGTCATTATCTGTATCGGGTAGCAGCGGGTCTGTCCCAGCTTGTTGTTCTTCAAAGTTAGTAAGACCGTCATTGTCCGGGTCTTCTTCTTTGTCATTAATGCCGTTATTATTTGTATCTACCGACAAACCATTAGTAAGGTTCATAAGCTTTAAAACTTCAAAACCGTCGGTCAGCCCGTCGCCATCGGTATCTGCTTTATTTTTCTTCAATCCATACTTTTCCTCAAGGAAATCCGGGCAGCCGTCTCCATCCTTGTCAAGGACCTTTAAACCTTCTTGTTTCAATTCTTGAAGGTTGTTCCAGGCTTTTTTATAGAAATGAATAGCCTGTTCTTTGTTATTTTGAGTTTCGAATTCCTTGCCTTTTTCATAATCCCGTTGAGCATTTTTTAATTTGTTTTTAGCGCTGTTGGAATAAATTTCAATATTTGTATCAACGGTTGAATATAGAGATTCGACTATCAATCTGTCGGCCTTAATTATTTTGTCAATAATTGCGGATACTTTTTGTTTATATCCTTCAGGCGCATTCGGATATCTGGCATAAAAGTCGAGTTTTCTCATCCCTTTCAGGGTGAGATCAAATACTTTTTCATCCCTTATGGAATTATCAGTCTCGAAATTCCCGTCAAGAGCCTGTTCCAGCGCAAATATGGCAAATTCAATCCTGTCACCGTAACTTGGCTTCTCATCAGGATCCGCCATTGGCAGGTCTTTTATATCGTTTACGGCTTCCTCCAGTAGCTGCTTTGCGCCAACAGATGCCGTGGACTGACTTACATCAGAACTGACAATACCTGTTTGATTTAATCGGTAATTACCGGCTAATACCGGCAAGGTAGAAGTTACCAAAAACGCTATTATAAGCAAGTATGTACAGCCTACTTTTAAAAATCTTTTCATTGGAAAATTACCTCCTTTAAAATTAAGCAGAGTCGACGGCCCTACCCGCAGCTTTGCACCACCGCCTTTCATTCTTTTAAAGCAACCCACTTCCCTTCTAAATTGGTTCGAAATGCGGGGTTTAGGGTTCGAAATGCAGGGTTCGGGGGTTGAAATGCGGCTTTCGGGCTGTCTCATAAATGGGTTTATGGATAAAACTATTTTGACAAAAAAGAAGGGCTGACTGCTATTGAGGTTTTTCTTGTGTTGCCGCAAACGAACAACACCGAAAAACAGAAAAAGTAGTCATCCCTTCTTAAATGTTCCAGTACTTTATCAACAACCCCTTATGGGACAGCTTCTATATTCTACTCGAATTTAACTTCTTTTCCGTCTATAAACAGCCGGGACAAGGCGGAATTGCCCCGCCTGTCCACACTGACCTCCACTTCCGGCAGGACCCGGGACCTTTCAATATCCCGCCCCTTATGTTGAGGGACATAATAACTCTCGATCCCGTAATTCACCCGCAACCTGTTGTCATAGCCGTACATTACCGTTCCCCTGATAAAAAGGCTGCCGTCCGGGGGTTTTTGATGAGAAACCGCGGACGGTTCCCAGTATTTGTCCTGCTGTTTTAAAACCACGTAAACGGTTTCGTTCCGCTTAAAATCCTTCCTGTCAGCCGGAACGGTGTTCAGGTCCAGTTCGGATATATCATAATTAAGGGTCACATAATCTCCCCTGAATAGGTCCCACGGATCCACCGGCCGGGTTTTCAGCATTATCTTTGTGCCGAAGGCCAGGGTGGACCACTTCATACCTATCATGATGACCAGGAAGGTCACCTGCAGTCCCACGGCCAGGATAAACCATACTCTACGCCGCATAGTTCTTCACCCTCATTTCCCGGACAATCTTCCTCCTGTGCCGCTCCAGGAGAGTTCCGCCAACCAGAAGCAATATCCCGCCTACCATGAAAAAGACCGATTTGTCCAGCATGTCCCAGAAGAAATCAAAATACCGCGCCACTACATCCAGGACAAAAAATACCAGCCCGAAGTTTATCAATACCGGTTCTCTGTTGGCATACCCCATAATAATTAGAAAGACGATGGAGATAAACAAAAGGATGTTGGTGACCGCAAGAAAAACCTGCCGGTCCAGCATACCCGGGGTAAAAGTCAGGGCTGCCAGCGCTATTGCAATTACCGGTACAAAAAGTCCTTCTTTTCTCATTTCTTTATGAGCTTCGGTTTTCACCAGCAGAAAAACGCCGGCCAGAATGGTCCCGACAGTCGCCAACCCAAATGCGGCCAGGAAGAAAGGGGGAAAAGCCGGCCCGCCGTCAAAGGCGCGCATGCGGACAAGCCACTTGAAACTGAGGATGTAAAGAGAAATCAAAAAGATCAGCAGCCCTGCTGCCTGGTAAGGGAATTTCATGACAGAGAAATTCCCTTTGATTTGCTGCAGGTTGCCGAGAACATAAATGAACAGTCCCAAAACAGAGGTTAGAAGAAAGGCATACATTATATACCCGGGTTCTGTATTCCCAAAATCTTCAAATGAAACTACACCGGCAAGGCCCGCCCAGACGGCTATTCCCGGCAACGTCAGGCCCACGGCCAGCCTTGACTTCATCCTGTATGCCAGAACCAGGATAACCGCTATAAGAGGAAGGTAAAAGTAATTGGTCCTGGCAAACCCGGTCTGTTCAAGCACTGTCCAAAAAGTCAGCAACAGCGAAGATTCTATTAATATTGACAGCGACCCGCAGGCCAGGGCCACCGGAATGATACCGACCGCCCAGAATAACACGCCGTTGGGGTAATGGGCGCTGATGTGAAAAATCTGGGCAATAAGCCATATGCCGGCTCCGTAAAGAATCGAACCCAGGAAAATAACAGCCCGCCCGACACGCGGGTAATTTTGTTTCTCAAAAGCCAGGTAGTACCCTGCTCCGTAAGCGGCGATGATTCCTCCGAAAACCAACGCCACTTTCAGCCATTTCGGCATAACCTGCCAGTTGGCGGCAAAAAAAGTGATCACGCCGATACCGACCAGGAGTGAGCCCAGGACAGCCAAAACCGTTACCAGCTTGCTTCCCCTGTCCGCTTCCTCCGTGGCCCGCATCTCCTCATACCTGGCCAATATGGCCCCGGCCTGGCTTTCATCAATTATCCCGTCTTTCTTCCAGGCCGCTGCTTCATCTTCCAGCCATTTCAGCCATTTTCCGGGTATCTTCTTTCTCCGTTCAGTCACCCGGCCACCTCCTTCATTAAAGCCACTCTGGCCCCTAATCTATTCCACAAATTCCACTCCTCACATGTTTCGCCGGAGTATGGATGATTCCTGCCACCATGCCAGTTCGGAATAAATACTTTATAACCCAAATATACTTTCTGTACATTATGTACATAATATGTTAGTATAGGAGGTGGAAGGAGGAATGAAAATGTTGGGGGAACTTCAGTTTACCGAAGCCCGTAAAGACTTTTCTTCTCTTTACAACGAAGTATTCAACGGCTACAAACCAATGATCATTAAACGTAAACAAGCTGAAGAAGTATTGGTTCTAAGAACTGACTTGCAAAAAATGCTTTTGTCCAGTTTTAACTTAAAACCCGAAGTTTTGCACGAAGATGACGGTTCGGTGACCCTCGCCCTGGACAACCTGGAAATATACGTCAATGGTAAAAACCTTGATGAAGCCGTTAAAGAGTTAGTCGATGACCTGAAAAACTACGCCCAGGATTTCATTGCACGCTCACAGTTATTCTTAAACGCCCCAAACCGTCGTTCCCATTTTCCGTACGTGTTGCGAATTTTGCTTTGCGAAAATGACGAAGAAATTCGCGGTTTACTGGAGCTCTGAATGCCACCGAAATTCGGCGACTTAAAACGGTTTTGTGAAAAGAACGGTTGGGTACTGATTCGTAACACGGACCACTGGTATTATGAGAAAGTCTTAAGCAACGGTGCAGTTCTGCAAACTAAGGTAAGTCATGCAGTACACAAAGAAATTCCTGCTCATTTATGGAAAAGAATTTTACGATATCAACTGCAAGTTTCCGAAAAAGAATTCTGGGAAAAGTTATAGAAGACCCCGTTATAGGGTCTTTTTTCCTGACTTCCTATTTAAAGAACAAATAAATTCCTGCTATCATCAGCAACAACGCGGCAATCCGGACAGGGTCAACCGGGATGTGGCGAATCCCGAACATGCCGAAATGGTCGGCCACCATGGCAAAAAACAGCTGGGTGACGATAATTATGCTGGAAGCTGACGTTATCCCCAGTTTCGGGATCAGGTAGGTACTGCCCATTACAATTATCACACCCAGTACGCCTCCCAGGTATGAATACCAGTCGGCATTCTTCAGGACAGCGGGGCTCTCTCTGCTGAATACCAGGTATATCACCAGGATTGTTACTGTGGCGGTTACATTTACTACCAGCGTTGTCAGCGGCAGGCCTGCCGACCTGTTGAGGCTGCTGTTGACCAGGACCTGCAGCGCGCCGGCAATACCAACTGCAACTGCAACAATGACATAAAACATGAGGCTCATTCTGATTCAACCTTCTTTCGGCAAAATCTTGTGTAAAAATACAATATTTGGCGCTCTCAGCTCCCGGTCCCCCGGTACCTTTTGATCCCGGCGGTCCAAACCCGGTAGGCAATGGCGAAAGATATTAAGCCTACCAGGGGTGTCAGCAGGGCGTACCCAATATAATCATACCTGTGCATGAGAACCGTTGAGGGGTAAAAGCCTACAAAGGCGAACGGCAGGATCCAGGTCAGGATAAATCTCACCGGTCCCCGGTAAATAGTCATCGGATACCGGCCGTAGTTGGACAGGTTATACACCATGGGCATCAGGCCGATATTGCCTTCTGTCCAAAAGCCCAGGCTGGCCAGGAAGGTATAAACCCCCGCATATATCAGCGTGGCCCCCAAAACCAGGACCAGCGCCAGGGGGATATCCCACCACGTTAAATCCAGGTGCATGGCGTTTCCGGAATAGGCCATAATTATAATTCCGGCCACAGTCCCTACCAGCAGTTCCGGGTTCATGGTCTCCACCACCACCTGGTACCAGGCGTTTAAGGGACGGGTCAGGACCCTGTCCATCTCCCCCTGCAGCACGTATTTCTCGGGAACGTCAAACAAATGGTTGAAAAACCCGCTGTAGAGGCCGAACGGCACCAGGAAAAAACCGTATATAAACAGGACCTGGTTTCTGTCCCAGCCTTTAATGGCGGGGACCTTGGAGAACACCACCAGCAAAAAAATCAGGTTGACCGACTGCAGCAAAAGGTCCGACAAAATATATATGAAGAAATCGGCCCGGTACGCCATTTTGGTTTTCATATACTGAGCCATGTAATGAAAAAAGATAACCACATGACGGGCTATTCCGTCTTTTAAACCCGGTTTCTTCATCATTGCCCTATCCTCCCTGGATGACCACATGTTTTACGGCGAAGCGCCAGAACCAAAATGCCGTGAAACCCAGCACAACAATCCAGAAACCCTGCAGCAGCACAACTTTCAGCGCCGCTACCCCGCTGATTTTCCCCAGGTAGATAAGGTTCGGCATATAGCTGACCGTTTGAAAGGGAAAAAGCTTGATAATATTTCTGGCCCACTCCGGATAAAAACTGATCGGCAGCAGAAGCCCGGAAAACAGGTCCATGACAACGCGTTTCGCCCTGTAAATGCCGCTGGTGCTGCGGGTAAAAAACGCCAGAAACCCTGCCAGCATGCTGATCTGCGCCGTTATGGCAAAACTCCCCAGCATAGTCAGCAGGAACACCAGGCCGTTCTGCCAGCTGGCCGGCAGCCCAAAGGGCCGGATCAGGTAAATCAGGACCCCTGCCGGGATGGCAAAAAAGATTATGCGGAAAAGCGCTTCACCGAAAGCCCTGGCGTACTTGACCATCTGATAGCTGTATGGCCTGATCAGCTCCAGGGCAATCTTTCCGTCGCGGATTTCCACGGCCACCCTGCGGTCCAGGTTGCTGAAATAAAAGGACCTGACCACCCAGGCCACAATAAGGTATGTAATCATTTCCTCCTTGTTCAGGCCCCCGAGCACTTTTCGCCCGGAATAAATTGCTTCCCACAGGAAAAAATATGCCCCGATCTGGATTGAGTAATTAAAAATACCGGTAAAATAAGTGGTCCTGTAGGCAAGGTTGTTCACAAACTCCATCCGCATCAGTTCAATATAGAGCATCAAACGGTTCCAAAAGCGCGCCGCCAACCTGCCTCCTCCGGGTCTTATATCAGGCAAGGCCGACCCCTCCCTTATCACGCGTTCCCTGCTGTCCGGGCCTGTATCCCTGGTAAATCCTTTTCACAATCTCCTCCAGTTTGTCATGGCCCCACTGGGCATACAATTCTTCAACTGAGCCGTCATAGAGCATTTTCCCCTTATCTATGATCGCCACCCGCGGGCAAAGGGCTTCAATATCCCCCAGGTCGTGAGTGGTAAGAATAATCGTAGTCTTGTATTCCGTATTAACCTCTTTCAGGAAGTCCCTGATTTTCGACTTGGCCAGGACATCAAGCCCTATGGTCGGTTCATCCAGGAACAATATTTTGGGATTGTGCAGCAGCGCCGCCGCCAGGTCGCATCTCATCCGCTGGCCGAGGCTGAGCTTGCGCACCGGAAGGTAAAGAAGTTCTTTAAGCTCCAGGATCTCGTCAAACAGTTCCAGCCTCCGCCGGAAATCTTCCCTGGAAACGTCGTAAACCCTGCGCAGGAGCTTGAATGACTCGATAACGGCAATATCCCACCACAACTGGCTGCGCTGGCCGAATACGACGCCTATTTGTTTTGTGTACACTTCGCGGTCTCTGTACGGGACATAGCCGTTAACTTCCACCCACCCGGCGGTAGGCACAAGTATACCTGTCAGCATCTTAATGGTTGTAGATTTACCGGCTCCGTTGGCGCCGATATAACCGACCATCTCCCCCTCTTCCACCAAAAAATCAATGTTGTCAACAGCCTTGAGAGGCCTGTAGTCACGCTTGAACAGATCCTTAAACGCTCCCAGTACCCCTTCCCGCCGGTTAAATATTTTGAATTCCTTGGTCAGTCCCCTGGCCTCAATTAAAGCCATATATCCTACCTCCGCCGGCAACTTTTATCCAGACATTTTAACTTACACACAAGCCGTTGAAAATCCTTCTGGCAAAATGTCTTAATATTGGTACAATGTCTATAAATTTAGTCACATTCGTCCCCTGTTTTTGACAAAATTTTCGCAATATAGCTGCTATAATTATTGTGGGGGGGAGATAGATGAAAAAATATGGCAGATTATTGCTAAAAATCCTGAGATTCGAGGTACAGATTATAAAAAACACGATTCGTCCTCTTGTCTTGTTCTGGTGAAAAAATAATCCGGCAAAAAAGGGCTGTCCCATAATAAGCTGTCTTCTTAGTTCGGTCAAAATATTTGACGGGCAGG
>DYZU01000095.1 GCA_022735835.1 Thermincola sp.
ATTCGGCCATTCGTTATGAACTTATCCCTTTCGACTTTATCCTCGGTCCAACGGCTCTCGTGAAGCTTTGGATCAACCAGCTTTGCCCGCGTGTCGGCTTCGTTCAGCATTCTTCACCTTGGTAAATTTGGTGGTATTGCAATAAGAGTTATGCTCTATCACCAGGAAGATCGGAAGCGTTCTTAGTTTTCGGCTTTTTACCGTCCAAAGCCGATTATAAGTTATATACCTTTGAGATATATATTTTGGAGAACTAGGTGATATCGTGCCAAAACGTATCACTAACCCACTCAGAGCTGGTTTACCTTCAAAAATTTACTTGGCAGCTTATGGCAAGCCTACAAGCGGCTATGAAATTGCGCAAAGAGTTTACGGCATCACTTCTGTACTTGGTGAACGGGCCCAAATTCCGCCAACAGCGAAAATCTATGAATGGCTAAAGAAACTCAAAAAAGCGGGTTCAGTTATAAGAACCGAAGACGGCTACTTCTCTTGCCATACCCCGCTCTTAAACGAGATCGAGAAAATGCTGGAGGTACATAGCGCCAAAAAGTTAACGGCCCTTGAAAAGAAAATCCTGCTTAGTATTCTCGACTCTCGTGAGTTCAGATCCTATGCTGGAGAAAGGACAAGCAAAATAGACCTGAGAGAAGATGTTGACGCCGCACGTGAATTGACCGAACTCTTGGTTGTACTATCTTTGACCTTGAAGGGTTTGAAAACGGAAATAAAGAACCCAGAAATTCTGGAGTTTCCAGAGTTAACTTCTGCTGAGGAATTCAACAAGCTTTGGGATGGAGATATGATAAGCGTAATCGAAGAGAAAGTCAAAGAAAAGTTGAAAGAGATCAAACTATCCATTGTGAGGAGGGCTAGAGGAGCGGCCATCTACCAAGCAAGAATTAGGGAGTCTTCTCTAGAAAGGGATCTCGAAAAAATAAAATCCAGCACTAAGGATCCCGAGGGACTTCTGGCCCTGAAGCTCGCCTGCGTTCCCCCGGCCTTGCTGGAAGAAATCGAGAACCTTTCACCGGTAGCCGTGGGCTTGAAAAGAATCATGAAAAGAGTCATGGATGCTCTAAGAAAATAAAGTCGGTCGCTTTCTGATACCGCCATCCTTCTTTATCAACTCGGTAGAACAATGGGGGCACTTGAATTCTTTCAAGTTTCCCAGCATGATGTCCCTGTGACATTCGGGGCATTCTTCCGATTTTTCCACTTCTACTTTTTCAAGAATCGTTCTTGGCTTCTTTCTGAGTTCGGTCACGAGTATTGTCACTTTTCCCTCAAGCTCTGCGACTCTCCGCTCGTGTTCGCGCTTGATTTCTTCGAGGCGTGAATTGAGCTCAGCTACCCTTCGTTTGTGCTCGCGTTCGACCTCTCCGAAATTTAGCAACAGATCTAAAGCATCCCGCAGAACGTTTGACGGATACTTATTCACTTTCGCACAGTGTTGCAGGAACTCCGCATATTTAGCTTGGTCTACTTTGGTCGAAATCACCCTTTGCATGGTATACTCACCTCTTTCCCGTCCTTGCAGGATTTTTTACCTGAGTTTTCGGAAACACGATGAAGTAGACGCTTTTTCTGATGAAGAAAACGGCCAAAATTGATAAACATTTTGGAAAATCCACATCAATCAACATAACCAATCCGCCTAAATCATGAAATTTCAGCCATTTTCTTGGCCAGCAATTCCCTGATCTCCGGATCTTCCAAGACCTTCATTAGTCTCGATTTCTTCTGCTCGAATTCACCGCGCTGCTCATCGACTTTCAATGCTTGCCCGAAATCGAGGGGTATGCCGCACTCCAAGCAGAATTTTGACCCTTCTTTTGCCTGTTTCCCGCACCTCGGGCACGCGATAAACCCATCCTCGTCCTTCTCCTCGACCACGCCATGTATCCGCAAGAGTGCCTTGTCCACATCACGTCCTGAAAGATGCACGTAAGTAGACGGCATATCCGACCCTTGGACCCAGCCGAAAAATGCGTTCATTTGGGCCTCGGTCAGTCTGTTCGCTAGGTGAGTCGCCCTAGCATGCCTGAAGGAGTGGGGGTTCACGCGCTTCTTTATACCGGCCTTTTCCGCCGCCTCCCGCAACCGCTTGGCTACGGTGGGATATCTCATCCGAACGCCCTTCTGTTTAGTCCCTATGTTGACCCAAAGAGGTGCCTCGGAGTCTTTTCTCAGGGGATGGCTGGAAAGCCATGTGGCAAGATAGTTCACCGAAGAAATCAACCTCACCCGCCTCATACCAGTTTTTCCGCTAACGATAAGCTGAGCGCCGTACTTATCGAAGCTAACGTGCTTTAATTTCAATGTCGCGAGCTCACCCACCCTACAGCCACTTTCATAGAGGATCGAGATGAGCGCCTTATCCCTCGGGTGCTCGGCTGCCTGGATTAGCCGTCTGATCTCATCTTTCGTCAACAGCTCCTCCGGCAGTCTTCGCCCTCTCCGGCCCGTGGTTTTAATCCACTTCACTTTCGCGGGATAATCCTCACCGCCGCCCTCAAGCCACTTATAGAACTTCTTTATCGTCACCTTGAAACCGCGCTTGGTCCATTCTGAATATTTTGTGCGCTCTAGCTTGCCGACCAACGCCTCGATATCATCGCGGGTAGCCTGCCCGAAATCCTTGCCCAAGAGGCCCGCCAGCTTGGGTAGCTTTCGCATGTAGAAGAGGACACGGGGCAGGCCCAAGCCCTCGGAAAAGCAGTGGTCGTGGAATTTGAGTATCAGCTCTTTGTTCTCCGCCGACACGTTCCTAGCCTTGCGTAACCTGAACAGGGCACGCTCGAGCCCACGCCTCATGCCGTGGATCTCGTACCTCGGCTCGTCCTCCATTGTTATCTACCTTTAAGGACTATACTCCTTGATGGAATATAAATCCTTCGTTTTCCGGTGTGGGCTCTACCACTCAAAGCGTGGAGCCGCCGGTGGGGATTGAACCCACGACCTATCGCTTACGAGGCGATCGCTCCACCGCTGAGCTACGGCGGCTCGATTAAAAGTTGGATTTTTAAGTTTAAAACTCAGTTGCCGAAGCCGAAGTTTCTCTCTTTAAGCGTCTCCTAACTACCACAACTACCGCGGCCACTCCTACAGCCACCGCCGCCGAAATCGCGAGCAGTTCGAAGAGGCCCCACCCCTTGGTGATGCCTGTCTTGGCTATGAAGTCCCTCGCCTCTTGCTCGCTCACTGGGTTCGATGTGATGTCCGCAGACCCCGTAAGTCGCTCAGCATCAATGGCCCCTCTAAATGCCGGATATTGTTGGAGCGGGGCAAGGATGGATCTGGTTGGAACCGAAATCGCCCGTTTTACGATGAAGCCCTCCGCCGGCGAGTAGTAGAACGCGTATGCCGTCCCTCCAGCTTGTGGCTGTACTACTGACTGCGCCAATTCGGCTAGGCCTAGTTTTTCCTCTCTACGAACAACAACGGCTGGCTCAGTGACGTACTCCCAAGGTGATGGCATTCGAACCTCAATCCTGTAGGCAGTTACCCTCGAGCCATCCTCGAGCGTCACCTCCTCCGTGCCAGTGCATGCCAGCGGTAAGCCCATCGGGGTTGTCGATCGAGGGAACTCACGGGAGTCTCGCTTCCTCATTACCCCAAGAAACCCGCTGATCCCCACGTCGTAGCTGAACGAGCCCCATGTCGTCGCGTTTGAACTCGCCACCCAATTCTCATCCACCGAGATC
>DYZU01000096.1 GCA_022735835.1 Thermincola sp.
GGTGGAGATTGTGGCCGCTCGCAGGAATATACCTGCCCCCTGTATATTAAAGTAAAGAAGTTTGTCAACAAGCCCCTTTAGAAACAACCCCTCTTTTAGCTCATTTTCAACTCTCCGGGTCCGCCTTCTTCCCATACGGTGACATACACCTGCCCGCCTTCCCTGAAGCCCCGCAGGAGCTCACAGTGCCTCAGCACGGCAAACTGTTTTTCCAGCTGCCACTTGGCCAGTTTAAATTTCTTCATAATCTGTTCATGGGTTACCGGTCCCTCGGCTTTTACATAATTATATATGTCCTTCTGCAGTTCGGTAAGCCCGTCGGTTCCCGTCTGCCCCGCCATCCTGCGGGCCACCTTGGCGCTGTATACAGCGGTCACATCACAGGTCCGCGGCGGCTCAATTGCTTCAATGTAGCAGTCCTCACATAAAACCTGACCCATGTGTTCAAACTGCTCCCCTTCAGGGATATTTTCCCGGCACCTTGCACAAATCATTTATTTAACCTCCCTTTAATCTGGTATCTTAATCAGCATGCTAACAATCGGGCGAAAAAATTTCACCCCACCGCAGTTTGTTTAACAATACGGCCAACTGAACCTGTTCCTTTTCCGTTAGCCGCTCATCAATCATTTTTTTCACATCTTCAAGGGAAATGAGGATTTCCTCCCGCAGCTTTTTCCCTTTCCGGGTTACAAACAAAACACAAGAACGGCGGTCCCGGGGGTCGGCCCCCCTCCTTACAAGCTCAAGCCTTTCCAGCCGATCAATAATTCCCCCAATGGTTGTCCGGTCAACATTCATCAGGCTTCCCAGTTCCTGCTGGTTAATGCCGTCCTTTTTCCAAAGAAAGGCCAGGGTTGCAAATTGGGGAGGGGTCAAACCAAATTCTTCAACGGCATTTTTCATCATGTTATGGGCCGCCTGGTGGCTCTTGGCCAGTAAAAACGGCAGCCACTCCTCAATATCAAACAAGAAAACCTCATCCTTAAAAAAATGATCAGCATGCTGATTATATTTTACCAGAAGTTTTATTTGTTAGCAATAAAAATTGCGGATAAACAGGATCCGTAATGAGAAGCCAGCTTCACTCACCAAACGCTTTTTAACTTGTTAAGGTTTTTTCCTGATCAATTTGTAAATAATTTTCAAACCGGCCCTCCCTGCCGTATACACGCCTTTGACAGAGTACTTGAACGTTTTGCCAAAGAGCGCAAAAGCAACCTCTTTTGCAGCCTGGATATCACTTTCCAGGTCTTCGGCAGTGATAGAGAATCTCTTTTCATAATCCGCCAGGACTTCGGGAGGCAGCCCGCCAAGGGCATTCTTGATACCTGCCAGGGCTGCAATGATGTCATCCAGCTGGCCCATTACAGGAATGAAACCGGGTACAAGGTCCACCGGGGAAATGGCATAGGCCATGCCTGCAGTTAACAACGCTTTTCTTCTTTTACTGAGCGCCGGCTCTTTATACAAGGCTGCCGCCAACCTCAGGTAAGCAGGCATGCGCTTCAGCACAGGCTTTAATTTTTCCTTCATTTCATTCGTATTCACACTACCAGCTCCAGCGTTTTTTTACATTATACCACAGAACCGGCAGTGGTTAGCTACCTAACCGTTTACCGTCATTCCACGGGCCTGCCGCCGCTTAAGTTTTTTGCCCAGCCACCTCTTGAGGTCATCCAGGAGCGTGTATGCCACCGGAAGAAGGACAGGTGTGAGCACAGTCGAGGTAATCAGGCCTCCGACCAGCACGATACCCATGCTCCTGCGGACCTCGGCCCCGTCGGCCAGGGCCAGCGCCGTAGGCAGCATGCCGAATATCATTGTCGTTGATGTCATAAATATCGGCCGCAGCCTTGCAGTTCCGGCCTGCAGCAAAGCATCCCGCAGGTTCATACCCCTCTGCATGAGGGTATTGGTATAGTCGATCAAAAGAGTCCCGTTTTTGGCAGCCAGGCCGTCAAGCATGATAATCCCGATGAGCGACATTATATTCAGGGTATTTCCGGTCAGGAACAAAGCCAGCATAGCGCCGATAATCCCTACCGGCAGGGAGAGCATTCTGATGAACGGGGTCAGGAACGACTCATACAGAATAACCAGGATCATGTAAACCAGTATCAGGGATAGACCGAGAGCCATAAAAAGGTCGGCATTGGACTCGTTCATCTGCTTGATCATCCCGTCGTACTCTATATCATACCCGTTTGGCAGCTTAAGCCTGTCGATTCCGGCATCAAACTGTCTAACCAGCTCGGAGAGCGACACATCCTTGTAATTGGCCAAAACGGTAACCATCCGCTCCCTGTTTTTATGCCGGATCTCCGTGGGCCCCACGGCCGGGACTATTTCAGCTACCTGCTTGATTAGGAAAACCTGCCCGAAACGGTTGGACACAGTTATGTTCCCCAGGTCCTCTATATTTCTCCTGTCTGCCTCACTCAGCTGAACCCATATATCCACATCCTTGTGGCCTATCCTAATCTTGGACGCCTCATCCCCGGCAACCGCCGCCCTTAAGGCCTGGGCTATTTCCCCCGCCGTCAGACCGGCAGCAGCCGCCCTGTCCCTGTCTACAACCACCTGGTACTCAGGCTTGGCATTTTCCTTCCAGGACATATAGACATCAGCGGTTCCGGGCGTAGTTTCAACTATGTTTTCTACCTTTTTGGCCAGGCCGGTGAGGATGGCCATATCCTTACCGCGTATTTCCACCATGATAGGCGCTTCGAAGTTATTCATACCCGGCATCTGGGCCTCAAGTATCTTGACCTTGACCCCGGGGTAATCATTGGCCCACTGGCGGACGATATCCGCCACCTCCCAGACCGTCCGGTCACGCCGGTTCTTAGGCTTAAGAATAACGTCTATTTTAGCCAGGTGAGGGGAGCTGACGGCAAACAGGTTCCCGGAGTGGCTTCCGACAGTGGAAACCAGGTGGGACACCTCAGGTATCCCGGCCATCCGTTCCTCTATGTCCCTGACAACTTTGTCCGTGGCATCCAGCCTGGTCCCGGGAGGCAGTTCGATTTCGATCTTGAATTTCCCCTGATCTGTGTTGGTCAGAAACTCAAAACCAATTAATTTTATAAGGGACAGGGAAGCAACAACACCGGCCAGGACAATTGCCAGCAGTTTTAACCGGTTGTTTAAGGCCCAGGTCAGGGTTTTCCGGTAAAAAGCGACCACCAGGCCGCCGATTCGGCCGGATATGCTGCCTATCCATTCCCAGTAACGGTTCTTCGATTTGGCCTTTTGTTCATCAGGGATATACTTATAAAACCTGGCCGCCATCATGGGAGTCAAGGTAAAAGAAACAAACAGGGAAAACAGGGTTGCCACCACCACAGTCAGCCCGAATTGCCGGAAGAACTGGCCGACCATGCCCTGCATGAAGGCAATGGGGCCGAATACCACCACATCGGACATGGTTATTGCCACCGCGGCCATCCCAATTTCATGCCGGCCGTCAATAGCAGCCTGAACAGGGTTTTTGCCCATCTTCAGGTGCCGGTGGATGTTCTCCAGGACCACTATGGAGTCATCCACCAGAATCCCCACACACAGGGAAAGCCCCATCAGGGAAAGCATGTTAAAGCTGTAGCCGAAGAGATACATCATCATAAAGGTCGCGATTATGGAGGTCGGAATGGCCAGCATCACTATTACCAGGGAACGCCATTCCCGCAGGAAAAAGAGCAGCACCAGGCCTGTCATGATGATACCTTCAACAAGGGTGCGCTGTGTATCGGCCAGGGAGTTTTTAATAAAAACGGAACTGTCATCAGAAATTATTACATTTATGTCTTTCGGCACCGTTTCTCGGATATCTTCCAGTTCCCGGCGGACCTTTTTAACAGTATCAACAATACTGGCATCACTCTGTTTTTGAATCGTCAGCACAACCGCTTCTTCTCTTGAGAGCTTTCCGCCGGAACCCTCCAGGTTAATTAAACGGCTTAACTGGTCCACTTCGGCAAATGTATCCCGGACAGTGGCTATTTCCTGCAGGGGAACGGTGGCTCCCGTCGGCAGGGGAACGGGCAGTCTTTTTATATCTTCGAGAGTTTTAAATTTCCCTACCAGCCTCACATCATACTGCACCCTCCGGCCTTTAACGGTCCCGCTTGGCGCATTAAGGTTCTCCGCCTTCAGCAGCTGGATTACCTGATTGACAGACAGTCCGTAAGATTCTATTCTGGCCCTGTCCACCTCAACCCGCACCTGTCTCTTTCTACCGCCTATGACATTTATGCTGGCAACCCCCGGAATGGTTTCGAGGCGGGCTTTAATAGAATCCTTGGAGATGTCGTATATCTCGTTTAGCGGCCTCTGCCCGGACACGGCCAGGGTGAGTACAGGCTCGGCATTCATGTCAATTTTCTGAACAACGGGCTTCTCTATGTCTGCAGGCAGTTTCATCATTATCCTGTCGACAGCCTTTTGGGCATCCATCGCCGCAATATCCACGTCTGTCCCCATGGTGAATTCAAGAACGGTAAAGGAAATCCCCTCATAAATCCAGGACCTGGAACTTTTCAGGCCGCTCAATGAAGAGACACTTTCCTCTATCTCATCCACAACCTGGTTTTCCATTTCTTCCGGGCCTGCCCCGGGATAAACCGAAATAATGGTAATAATCGGAATATCCGCCTTTGGAAACAGGTCGGAACCGATTTTGGTATACCCGAATAAGCCCATTACCACAAAAAACATGATCACCATTGTCATAGCTGACGGGCGTTTAATTGCCAGTTCTGTAACTTTCATCCGCTGCTCCTCCCTACAGTATCTCAAACAACTTTCACTTACAGTTAACAGAACATTCCCCAGAGAACGGTCCCCGCATCAACACGGTCAGGTTTTATGCCATGATACAAAAGGTCAAGGCCTTCCTTAAAGATTTTTCCTAAATCCTCTCCCGGCTTGCCCAGCCACGTAAGAATACTGAAATAGTAAAACCCCATAAACTGCCTGGCCAAAAGGTCAGCGGATACCGAATCAGAAATATCGCCCATTTTTTGGCCCATTTCCATTACCTTGGCAACAATCTCATCGTAACCGCTGCGCGGAATTTCATCCATTGTAGGTCCGTAATAGTAGTTCCGCGGGTCGGAAGCGTACACTTCGATTAAAACTGAGTTTTGCTCGATCCACTCCGCAGACCTTTGGCACATAAACTCCAGGCGTTCATATGTAGTATCCAGTTGCATTAAATCATTCCAGCCTTCATCCAGCTCGTTCTGAACCGCCATTTGGATATATGTGGCCACAATCGACTCTTTGGACGGGAAATAGTTGTAAAGGGTCCGCAGGGCCACATCAGCCTTTTCAGCAATCGACTGCATCGTTGTGTCGGCAAAACCCTGTTTATTGATTAGTTCAATGGCAACCTGCAAAATATTGGTCTTGGTGGCTTCCTTCTTTCGCTCCCGCATGGTGCGTTCCGTCATTCAAATTCCCTCCCCGCAATTTTGCACTTTATGTAAACATGCATTCTGTGCATTTTTGCCATCCATGTATAATTATAATTCCTAGCAAAGTTTTCCGTCAACAGATATTTATCCAATCCCAGTTCTTTAATTTACTAAAGAAGCCACGCGGCAGCGTGGCTTCTTTAAAATAGAAGCGGAGTGTCAGCAACCACTCCGCTCCGTTGGGAGGAAGATACTGAAGTGAGAGCTTCAGCATCAACATTTAAACTATAGGGTAGAAATGATTGTAAGACAAAAGTGATTAATAAGTAGTGAGGTACCTGTCGATTTCCCACTGGGTGACTTTTGTCCTGTACTCATCCCATTCCATCATTTTACCCTCGACGAACTTGTTGAATACATGTTCACCGAGCATTTTCTTCATAACTTCATTGTTTTTCAGCTCTTCAAGGGCCTCTAACAGGCTGGAGGGCAGTGATTCAATCCCGGCAGCCGCTCTCTCGTCTGCGGACATATGATAAATATTGGCGCTGGTTTCAGCCGGCGGCTTGATCTTGTTCTTGATGCCGTCCAGGCCTGCAGCGAGAGCCGCTGCAATAGCGAGGTACGGGTTGCAGGACGGGTCAGGGTTGCGCAGTTCGACCCGGGTACTGGCGCCGCGCTTGGCCGGAATCCGGACCAGGGCGCTTCTGTTGGCCGCGGACCAGGCCAGGTAAACAGGGGCCTCATAACCGGGTACCAGCCGCTTGTAAGAGTTCACGGTCGGGTTGGTAATGGCCGCAAAAGAACGGGCGTGCTTCAGCAAACCGCCAATATAGTAGTATGCATCTTCACTCAGTTGTTTCGGGCCGTCAGGGTCGAAAAAGGCGTTTTGCCCGTTTTTGAAAAGGGACTGGTTCATGTGCATACCGGAACCGTTGATGCCAAAGATGGGCTTCGGCATAAACGTGGCATGCAGGCCGTGACGCTGGGCTATGGTACGGACAACAAGTTTGAAGGTCATTACCTTATCAGCTACGTCCAGGGCATCGGAATATTTAAAATCAATTTCATGCTGGCCTTCAGCAACTTCATGGTGGGATGCCTCGATTTCAAAACCCATTTGCTCCAGGTTCAATACCATATCGCGGCGGGCGTTTTCACCCAGGTCCACCGGACTCATATCAAAATAGCCCGCTGTATCATGGGTAATTGTGGTAGGCCGGCCCTGGTCGTCTACCAGGAACAGGAAGAATTCGCATTCCGGCCCTACATACATGGTATATCCCATGTCAGCAGCCTCTTTGATAGCTCTTTTCAGGACATAACGGGGGTCTCCTTCGAAGGGAGTGCCGTCCGGCTTGTAGACATCACAGATCAACCTTGCCACGGCGCCGTCTTTGGGCCTCCAGGGGAATACCAGGAAAGTATTAGGATCCGGCCTTAAGTACATGTCAGATTCCTGAATCCGGGTAAATCCCTCAATGGAAGAGCCGTCAAACATCAGCTCGCCGTCAAGCGCTTTTTCCAGCTGCTCCACGGTAATAGCCATATTTTTCAACACACCGTAAATGTCAGTAAATTGCAGACGAACAAACTTAACATTCATTTCCTTTGCTTTTTCAAGCACTTGCTTTTTGTCCATGATTCACACACCTTTCATAAATTTTTAATTCCTTTCAGTAGATAGTTGTTGTCTTGCCGGCACCACTTCCCTTCACAACAGTTAATAAGAAAGTAAACGCCCCCGTGAAAAAAGCCTCGACTTAATTCCAGGGGCGCCATTGCCTTACTGGTTTATTTCATGGGCCAAAATTATCGCTTTGGCCACGGATTTCATGGAAACACGTTTATTCATACTTTGCTTTTGAATCCGCTTAAATGCTTCGGCCTCAGACAGTCCTTGGGTGTCCATCAGGATTCCTTTTGCCTTTTCTACCAGTTTTCTGGTTTCTATAGTGTCTTTCAGTTTGGCAACTTCCTGCTCCAGGCTTCTGATCCGCTTGTAATTCCTCATAACCAAATCCATGATGGGCAGGAGGCTGTTTTCCGTCACCGGTTTAATAACATAAGCAAACGAGTGTTGCTCCCCGTTTTTTTCCGCGTTCCTGAATTGGTCCCCGGCGGTCATCAGGATTACCGGCGCCAGCCCGTCTTCCTCGATTATGTATGCCAGCTCCGCGCCTTCCATAATAGCTATCCTGTCATCCAGTATTACCAAGTCAGGCTGCCTGGTCCGTACCAGTTTTAAGGCAGCTAAACCGTCATCGGCTTCACCCACGACCATATGGCCGGCCTGAGTTAATATTGCTTTGAGACTTTTGCGGATTTGAGGGTCAGAATCGGCTATTACCACCCTGGTTTCCCCCATGTCCAGCCCTCCCTGCGGATAAAATATAAAAAGCCCTCGAATTAAAGAGCTGTCGCTCAATAATTCGAAGGGCTTCTTCGCCTTCTTTGTGATACTCCGTTGTATCACCTCTGATATATATTTCTTCTACGTATATTATTATAGCAAAATTCCCGGCAAATGCAACAACAATTTTATTCCACGAACTAAGTTTTTTGTTGTATCAAATATGTACTTTTTGTTCCTGAACAGATAGCTTAGCCAAACCATCAGGAACCTTGCTAAAATAGTGTCCCGGCGCTTCCAGTCCCGTATAGGCCGCAATACCGTGTTCGCACAAGTCCATACCGTCAAGTTCCTCGTCTTCGCTAACCCTGATACCCACTGTCTTCTTAAGGAAATAGAATACCGCGGCGGTAGCTGCGAAAGCCCATAGTGAGGCAGCCGCTACGCCCAGAGCCTGCACTCCCAGCAGTTTAAAGCTCCCGGTAAAGATTAACCCGCCTTTTTCTGCAAATACACCTACTGCCAGGGCCCCAAAAGTACCGCATACGCCATGCACTGCTATAGCGCCTACAGGATCGTCGGCCTTAATTCGATCAAAAAACTGAACCGCAAGTACTACCAAAACTCCGGCAATGCCGCCAATTGCCACAGCACTTGCCGGACTTACAAAAGCGCACCCCGCAGTAATTGCTACCAGACCGGCCAGCGAACCGTTAATTATCATACTGGTCTTTGTTATACTTGCCTTTCCTCGGGCCAAGCACAAGGACCGCAGCCAGTGAAGCCCACCCGCCAACAGAATGGACTGCCGCGGAACCGGCAAAGTCCATCATACCCATTTTGGCCAGCCAGCCGTCAGGGTTCCAGATCCAGTGTCCGGCCACAGGGTAAATAACCGCAGTAGCCACCGCAACGGCGAAAGCTGCCTGGAATATCCAATAAGCGTATAAAGGAATCCGCAGATTCAGATGTCCAAAATCACCTGTAAGGAAAATTCCGTTAGTCCCAAACAACCCCGCTTTATCAAGGCCATACATTATCCCGAAACCTATTGCCCAATAACCCAGCATCCCAATTGTACAGTCGGCAAAAACCTTCATTATGATATTGAGAGAGTTTTTGCTTCTTATAAACCCGGCTTCCAATGCGGCAAAGCCGCCTTCCATAAAAAACACCAGAGCAGCGCAGAGTAATACCCATACGGTATCAATTCCCCGGGCCAAACTGCTTACACTAATCTCCATTGACTTAAACCTCCCCTCCCCCGTGAGGGGGAAATCTTTGCATCATCGCTTTGTCTTATAACTTTCTATTCGTCGTAAATTTTCATGGTCGGCGTCTCCCCTTCCTTGATTTAGTGCTAAGTGCTAAGTGACCAGTGACTTGCCCACTTATCACTTCACATTCATCATTTTCCCAAAACAAAAAGACGCCTAACAAAAGGGCATAAATATCCCTTTACGATAGGCATCTTCGCCAAAATTAAAATAACTTCTTCGTTAATATTTACTTAGGATTTAAATGGCATCCTCGCCACTTTCCCCTGTCCTGATACGAACAGCCTTTTCCACCGGATGAACAAAAACCTTTCCGTCACCGATTTCGCCCGTCCTGGCAGCCTGGACAATACGGTTAACAACCCGGTCAACGAAACTGTCTTCAACGACAATTTCAATTTTGACCTTATCAAGCAGTTTTACGGTATATTCCTGTCCCCGGTAATAGGACGTATGGCCTTTCTGCAGGCCGCACCCGCTGACCTGGGTCACAGTCATGCCACGGATACCAATCAGTTCTAATGCTGCTTTTACCTCATCCAGTTTTATGGGCCGGATAATTGCTTCTATCTTTTTCACTTAAAACCTCCCCGCATTTATGGGAGACATTCAAGACCTATTCTTTTTAACTATAGGTTAACTTATTACATTCGTATTGTACGCCAAAAAATAAATGACGGTCAACAAAAATTTTTTCATTTTAAAATTGACTGACCGGAAAAGGGCGTATATTCAGCGTAAAAAAACAAGGCCATAGGCCTTATTTAATGTGGAGAGTTATATGAAAAAGTATCCTCTTAAATTAAAGCAGCAGGTGCTCCCCCGGCGGGAGACGCCGATACCCGCGGACCGGGAAAGCATCCTTGCCTATGAACTTTTAAAAAGTTTTCTTAGCTGTCCGGTTTAGAGTACCGCTTCTCCCGCCTCACCGGTTCTTATCCTGACGGCATGTTCCACAGGACATATGAATATTTTCCCGTCACCGATTTCGCCTGTCTTGGCAGTCTCGGAAATCAGTTTGACCAATTCATCCACTTTATGATCCTTAACCACAATCTCAACCTTAACCTTGGGAAGCAAATCGATGGTATATTCTGTTCCCCGGTAGACTTCCTTTTTTCCTTTTTGCAGGCCGCAGCCTACCACTTCAGTCACGGTCATGCCATGAATATCATATTTACCCAGGGCTTCTTTCAAATCCTCAAGTTTAACCGGTCTGATGATAGCCTCAACTTTTTTCACGGGTACCCCCTCCTAAGTAAAGTAATGTTAAACCGTTTTTTCCACGGTCTGGCTCACTGTAACAGGTGCAGGCCGGCCGGCACCATGCCCGCTCCTGCTGGAAGTACCTCTTAAAACAAAGTCATTGTAGGCGGTCATACCATGCTCGCCGATATCGAGGCCTTCAACTTCCTCCGCTTCGGAAACCCTCAGGCCGATGGTGTATTTGATAGCGGCAAAGAGGATGCCGGAAGTCACTATTGTCCATACAAACACTGCCCCTACCCCGGTCAACTGGGTTACCAGAAGCTCAGTGCCTCCGCCGTATAACAATCCTCCGTCTACCGCCAGGAAGCCGACCATAATGGTGCCGAAGGCGCCGCAGACCCCGTGCACGGATATAGCTCCAACCGGATCATCCACCTTCACCACTTTATCAAAGAATTCTACGGCCAATACAACCAGCACACCGGCTCCGGCGCCTATAACAGCGGCGCCCACATTATTAACAGCAGCAGTTCCGGCAGTGATGCCAACCAAACCGGCCAGTGCGCCGTTCAAAGTCATACTCACATCAGGCTTGCCATATCTGATCCAGGTGAAAATCATTGCCAGGATTGCTCCTGCGGCAGCCGCAATGTTTGTGGTTACGGCAATACTGGCAATTGACAGGTTTGTGGCTGACAGAGTGCTTCCCGGGTTAAATCCGAACCAGCCGAACCACAGGATAAAGACTCCAAGGGCAGCTAAGGTAATGCTGTGGCCGGGAATAACGTTTACTTTCCCGTCTTTCCCATATTTCCCTAAACGCGGGCCAAGGATAAGCGCTCCCATTAAAGCCGCCCAACCGCCAACCGAGTGGACCACTGTAGAACCGGCGAAGTCAATCATTCCTTTCTTAAACAGCCATCCTTCTCCGTTCCAGATCCAGTGGCCAACGACAGGATAAATAATCAGACTGATTACAGCGCTGTAAATCACATAAGCGATAAATTTGGTTCTTTCAGCCATGGCACCTGAAACTATGGTTGCGGCAGTGGCGCAAAACATTGTCTGGAAAATCATAAATGCCATAAGCGGAATAGATAAACCGAGATGGTCAGCATTACCGGAAGCAGCGAACAAATTAGTCCCAAAAAGACCCGCCTTAGTGGCTCCAAACATGATGCCAAAGCCAACCAACCAGTATGCAATGGTTCCTATAGAAAAGTCCATCAGGTTTTTCATAAGAATATTGGCAGCGTTTTTTGCCCTTGTAAAGCCTGTTTCTACCATTGCAAAACCTGCCTGCATAAAGAACACCAGGAAACCGGCTATAAGCGTCCACGCCGTATCGATGGCCACGGCATTTGATTCGGCCGTGGGTCCCTCGTCAGCAGCCCAAACCACCCCGATGCTGCAAAAAAGTAACAATACAGTAACAAGTGATACACGAAAAATCTTTTGAGTCATTTTGATCTCCTCCTTTAAGTTGGCCAGTCAATCTATTGGCAAGCAGAAAACGCCCTCCGGCGGGGGACGCCGATACCCCGCCAAGAGAGCGCCACTGCTCAACCAGCGTAAAATACATCATTATACTTACGGGTTATTTATAATATTGTTCTGTCAAAAAAAGAGGCTTCCCAAGACTTTAATCTGTCCTGAAAAGCGTCTTTGCTGTTTAATACATCATAGTATTATATATACTGTTGTCTTACTTGAACCCGGTATTAAATGGCTGCTTCACCGGATTCTCCCGTCCTGATGCGGACTGCGTTTTCAACAGGATAGACAAATATCTTGCCGTCCCCAATCTCTCCGGTTCTGGCGGTATTAATCAGGATCCTGATAACCTCGTCAACCCATTTATCCCTTATGACAATCTCTATTTTGATTTTGGGCAGGAGATCTATGGTGTACTCGGTACCCCGGTAGACCTCTTTTTTACCTTTTTGCAAACCGCATCCTATAACCTCGGTAACAGTCATCCCATGTATACCGAACTTGCCCAGGGCATCCTTAATCTCATCCAGTTTGGACGGGCGAACAATTGCCTCGATTTTTTTCATTATGCCTTCCCCCTTTCGATTTTTATATATGATTTTTTAAATATCCATTTACGTTTGCACATTTTAAGGGGTTTGAGCGGAAACACTCGTTGACCCGGCTATCCTTTCCCTTGTAGTGGATCTGGTCATTGAAGCTGACATTACCAGGTCACGGTAAGCTTCTTCACCGTGCATGGTGAGGTCAAGGCCGGTAAGCTCTTCATCCGCTGTTGCCCTTATCCTGGTAAAGGCGTTAACAACTTTCAGGATTACAAAAGTTCCAATTGCTGCAAAGGCATAGGTCGCAAGAATACTGATCAACTGTGCTTTCATCAGGCCGGGGTTGCCATAGAACAAGCCGTCAGCCCCAAGTGGGTTAATTGCTCTGGTTGCAAACAGGCCTGTGGCGATTGCACCCCAGGTACCGCCAATACCGTGGCACCCAAAGGCATCCAGGGAATCATCATATCCAAGTTTACTTTTCAATACACTGACGCCCAGGTAGCATATCACACCACCTACAAGGCCGATAACAACAGAGGCCATCGGGGTAACAAAACCTGAAGCCGGAGTTATGGCTACCAATCCTGCTACGGCGCCACTGGCCGCACCCAGTACAGTGGGTTTACCGTGATGCAGCCATTCGGCAATGGTCCAGGACAATGCAGCGGCAGCAGCTGAGGTGTTGGTCACAACAAAAGCATTTGTAGCAAGACCATTAGCGGTTAAAGCACTCCCGGCGTTAAAACCAAACCAGCCAAACCAGAGTATCCCGGCACCCAGTACAGTCATCGGCAGCTGGTGAGGCAGCATCGGTTCTTTACCGTAACCCCTTCTCTTACCCAGCACCAGGGCTGCAATTAATCCGGATACACCTGAACTGATGTGGACCACTGTACCGCCGGCAAAATCAAGAGCGCCAAGGTTACGGATCCAACCGTTTACTCCCCATACCCAGTGAGCGAGAGGATCGTAGATGAATGTGGCCCAGAGAACAGTGAATGCTAAAAATGCGGGGAACCTCATTCTTTCAGCAATGGAGCCTGTAATCAAGGCCGGTGTAATAATGGCAAACATCAGCTGAAACATGGCAAAAATCTGATGGGGAACGGTTCCCGCATAGTCAGCGTTAGGAGCCATTCCAACGCCTTTGAACCCTAAATAGCTTAAGCTGCCGATCAGGTGGCCCTTATCAGGGCCAAAGGCCAGGGTGTAACCTATCAGTACCCATTGAACAGAAATAACAGCGATGATGATAAAGCTCTGCATTATGGTGCTTAAAACATTTTTCCTGCGGACCATACCACCGTAAAACAGGGCCAGTCCGGGAGTCATCAGCATGACCAGGGCGCTGGAGATAATAACAAAAGCGGTATCACCTGTGTCAACAACAGGCTCATCAGCGGCCCATGCCATACCGGGCAGGGTAAGCAGTAACAACAGAGTTAAAAATAATACCAGTTTCCAGGTTTTCATTCGGCGTCCCCCCCTCAGGGAAATATTTTTTTATGGTTTAAAACAAAAATACTCTCACTCGGAAACCGGCGCCTATTCCCGAAAGAGAGCATCTTTGCTCAACCCGAAAGTACTTCGTCACACTTAGGGGATGAAAACTGAAAACAAAAAACGCTTTTGCGGAAAGTTAACTCTCCCAAAAGCGTCATTGCCAGGCGATACGTCTATGTATCGGATATCTAATTGTGGGTTTATTATAACACGGTCAATTTCATAGGTCAATAGTTTTTTTACCTTATGGTTTTTTACCTTATGGTTAAATTTATTTTTCAACGGTTATTTTGCAGCTTGATTGAGATAACGGAGCCTTCTGCAGGTGGCTTCGGCGACAAACCGGGACAAAGCGGAAAGTACATTCCTGTCAAGACCAAAACTGTATCCCATAAACCGTTCAACAGCAATGTCCACATCTTCTACAGGCGCATTACCTGCCCTCTCTCCGATACCGTTTACGGTGGTACTCACATATCTCGCCCCGCCTTTAACCGCTGCAACAGTGTTGGCAATAGCCATACCGAAATCATTATGGGCATGTATCTCTATATCAAGCCCGGTAACCTCTATCAACTCCCTTACCCGTTCACGTGCAGAAAAAGGGTCCAGGATGCCCAAGGTATCGGCGTAACGGAGACGCTCTACCCCCTCCCCCCTGGCCACACCGGCAAATTCGCAAAGAAAAGCAAAATCAGCCCTGGAAGCATCTTCTGCCCCCACTGAGACACGGCACCCATGATTCAGGGCATACCATACAGCCCTCTTAATATTGTCCAGTATCCATTGCCGGGTTTTTCTCAGTTTACAGTGAATGTGAATTTCAGATACCGGTACTGAGATATGGACAAAATTCGCACCGCAGTTGATGGATGCCTTTATATCACCCAGGTTAAGCCGGTTCCAGGTCAGAATAGGGGCCTTTAACCCGAGGTTAATAATTTTTTTAATCGTTTCCTGTTCTTCCCTGCCCATGGCAGGTATGCCTGCTTCAATCTGGTGGACTCCTGCCCGGTCCAGCATTTTGGCAATAGCGATCTTCTCAGCCGCTGTAAAAACAATACCGGCCGCCTGTTCACCGTCACGTAACGTTGTATCCACTATCTGAATCCCGTTCACTGTTTCAACCCCTTTCATACATAAATAAAGGGTAACCGTTATTAATCTGGCGGTACTGCTTACCGTTGGCCAGAAACAGGGTTCTGTCAGCCAATGCCCTGAGGTCAGTACGGCTGTGAGTTACTATTATAAAGGGGATGTCCCACTGTCTCTGCAGCTCCTTGAGTTCCCTGCGCAACTGTACCCTGGTCCCGTCATCCAGTGCTGAAAGGGGTTCATCTAAGAGCAGCAGCTCAGGTTCAGTCATCAAGGCCCTGGCCAGTGCCACTCTCTGCTTTTCCCCTCCGGACAACTGCCCGGGATAGCGTTCCTGCAGGTGTGTTATTTTAAGCATTTCAAGTACTTCCAGGACGGAAAGTTTATACCTGTTATCTTTTCCTTTACAACCTCTTACACCGTAAAGGACATTTTTTTTCACGGTCATGTGCGGAAACAGGGCATAATCCTGAAAAACGTACCCAATATTCCGGAAGCGGGCCGGCAGATTCACCTTATCCCGCGACGAATAGAAGGTCCTGTCATTGAGTTTAACCCAGCCGCCGTCAGGCTCTGCCAACCCTGCGATGCAGTGCAGAAGTGTAGTTTTACCTGCTCCCGAAGGGCCAAATACTGCCATTATACCGTTGTCCAGGCAAAAATCCACATCAAGTTCAAAGTCAGGTAAGGCTTTTCTGACAGCCAGTTCCAACATATCCGTCACCCCCTTGAGGTTTGGAGACAGCCTTTTTGCTGACCGGCCAGGAATTTAAACAATAAACAACAGCAAAGGAAACCAGCGTAATAATAAATACAAAAAAGCCGGCAGCCTTCATATCTCCGGACTCGGCGGCAAAAAATATGGCCAGGGGAATAGTCTGGGTCCGGCCGGGTATGTTGCCGGCGAGCATCAGGGTAGCGCCAAACTCTCCCAAAGCTCGGGAAAAAGCAAGCCCAATTCCGGTTAAAATACCCGGCCATGCCAGCGGCAGGGTAACAGTAAGGAACACCCTCCACTCCCCGGCTCCCAAAGTGCGGGCGGCCTGTTCAAGGTCTGGGGAAACAGATGCAAGCCCTGCTTTTGCACTTCTATACATCATGGGAAACGATACGACTGTTGAAGCTATAACCGCAGCCCACCAGGTAAAAACAATCCGGACATTAAACAGTTTTTCCAGGACAAACCCTAATGGCCCGTTCCTCCCGAACAGCAGCAGGAGGCCAAAACCGATGACCGTAGGCGGCAAAACCAAAGGTAAATTTATGACAGTTTCCAGGATATTTTTCCCCGGTAATTTAAACCTGTGCATTGCCCAGGCCAGACCGGTTCCTGTAGCCGCACAGATTACCGTGGCCAAAACAGCCACCTTGACAGAAAGAATTATTGGACTTATATCAAATGCCATAGAGCTTCCCCCTTAACTGGGCAACTCACCTTGCCGTGTATTTTAATGAAAACCGTATTTTTTAAATACCTCCCGGGCCTCTTTCGTTTGTAAAAACTGCAGAAAACTTTCTGCCTGGTCTACACCAGGCGAACTCTTTATGACTGCGGCAGGGTAAGTAACAGGAGAATGGTAGCCTTCAGGAATAGAAATTTCCACCTTGACCTTTTTTGATTTAAGGGTATCGGTGCGATAGACGAAGCCGGCATCTACATTGCCTGTTTCCACGTAATATAACACCTGCCTGACATCTTTGGCCAAAACGAGTTTCGGTAAAACCTCCTGCCAAAACCCGGCTTTCTCAAGGGTTTCCCTGGCATACTTGCCTGCCGGTACGGTTTCCGGCACCCCGATAGCAATCTTTTCGTACTCCGGCCGTGTAAGCCCTGCTAGTCCTTCTAATGCCCGGTGCCGGTCCTCCGGTACAACCAGCACCAGTTCATTACGGGCAATATTGACCGGATTATCCGCCAAACCTTTATCAAGTAAGGCATCCATCTGTTTCTGCCCGGCTGAAATGAATAAATCCACCGGCGCTCCCTGTTCAATTTGCTGCTGGAGTGTACCTGAGGAAGCAAAGTTAAAACTAAGCTTAATGCCGTTGTTCTCTTTCTCAAACATGTCTTTAAGCTCGTTAAGAACATCTTTCAGGCTTACGGCCGCGGATACATTAATTGTTACACCGGCAGGATTGCTGCCCGTTTTTTCTTCGCTCCCTGAGGTGCAACCGGCTACGAATACTAAAAATGATACGGCAATTAATAAAAAAAGCTTTTTCATCATCTGTTCCACCTATCTTTTTTTACCATTACACGTTTTTTTAGCAATAGTAACCGTTAACGTATTTTCATTATCCCTTCGGACTTCGCCAACCAGTTTTCCGTTTAATATTTCAGCTTCCAGCCATGGGGGAACGTGGCTGCATACCACTTCCAGTGAATAGAAGGCGCCTTGCCGCAAAAACGGCAGCAGGACCTGCTTGGAGGTTACCCCCGAGCTACCGGCCTGTATCTCCTTTAGAGAAATATGGTAACAACCGGGAGAATTCTCCACAGGCACCGGGACTTCAGCTGATGAAACACTGCCCTTTGCTTGTTGTGCTGCCTCCTCCTGTTGAAGGACATAATCAAGGAACTCTTCAGGCCCGCCCTCAAATTCCCACACACTGCACCCGGCTTTTTCCAGTTCATAATACGGCACTCCGGTTACAGACCGGCCCACAAATACCCCGCAGTCACCCAGAAAAGCCAGTACCTGCCCCATCTTTTGCCGCAGTTCTTTCAGTCCGCCACTGCCCCCTTGAGGTATACCTTTTTCTCGCACAACACTCCATTTTCCCATTTTCCGGCGGTATACAACCAACCTGCCCGGTTCACTCAAGGAAGCGGTGCTGCCGTTTTCATCTATATATACTGCAATCTCCCTGGTCATAACAGTCATTCCTTTCACCGGCCTCGAGAAAAGCCTCTCATTTTAGAATTATCAGGCGATTTCTTTTTTCCGCTCATTTAGAAGTTTCACTGCATATATCAAACCGTTTTCCACTGTCTCACAAGACTCCACACTCCGGATACCGTGCTGTTCCAGCCGTTTCCGGGCCGCATAGCCGATTCTCAGGGTCAGGACAGCATCACAATCCTTAAGAGCGGCAATTACCGCATCTTTCCTGTCCTCCTCTGTGTCACACTCTGCCATCCCTGAACAATACTTTTCTATAGACCTTCTTTCTATAAGTTCGAAGCTGCAGCCGTCTCCCCGGTAAACAGCAAACTCCGAAGCGTGCCCAAAATGCTGGTCTACCAGGTAACCGTATTTTGTAGCGACAGCTATCTGATAAATTTTACCGGTGTTTGTCTCATTGGAGGCCGTCTTCGTTTGAGGAACAGTCGAACTGAACTCCAGGGACCTGTCTTCTTCAAGCAAACCGATAGCGTCAGCCCTGCACTGCCTGCAGTGGCGCATCTGCTGCAGGTCCTGCCGGCAGATATCCCTCATTCTGGATAATTCCTTCATACTTGTTTGGGGGTAGTTTTCAAAAACACTGCCGGGAGCGGGAATAAGAGGCATGATGTTGGTTATAAAAGCGCCCAATTCCTTGACCTCTTTTACAACATCCGGAATACAACCGTCATTGACCCCTTCAATCATGACGATATTGACCTTGACAACTATTCCGGCAGAAGCCAGGTACTTTATCCCCACAAGCTGGTTTTCCAAAAGGATACCGGCCCCCTCAACCCCCTCGTATCTCCTGCCTTTGTAGTTGATAAATCTATAGATTTCGGCCCCAATTTCAGGATCCAGAGTATTCAGCGTCACAGTGACATGATTGATGCCAAGACCGGCAATATCCTGAGCGTATTCAGGCAGCAACAGACCGTTGGTGGACAGGCAAAAAATTACAGCGGGGTCATACTCCCTGATCAGTTCTATGCTCTTTTTCGTCTCATGCCAGTTAGCCAAAGCATCCCCGGGTCCGGCAATCCCCACCACACTCAGCTGTTCTATCCGTTCCTTGACCAGCCTGTATTTATCGAAAGCCATCTCCGGGGTCAGGACCTCACTGGTTACACCGGGCCTGCTTTCATGGACACAGTCGAACTTCCGGTTGCAGTAATTACAGCCGATATTACACCTGGGGGCAACAGGAAGGTGCATCCTGGCAAACTTTTTATGGGCCTCATATGAGAAACATGGATGCCTGTTGGTTTTCTCTATGGTCTCCGGCGAAAGCCCGGGAAAGTCTGTTTTTAAACCGCACGAACCACCACAGTTCATTTCCTTCACCTCAATCCTTTGTCGTTAGTGATAAGTGACTAGTGAAAAGGGCTAAGTACCACCACATTTAGTATCTACTCACCACTCACCTCTCACCACTTACCACTTACCACTTATCACTTATCACTTACCACTTACCACTTACCACTTATCACTACTCATTACTCGCATGATAAAATTTCTCAAACATACCGCTCCGGTAATTCTTATACTTGTTTTCCAGGAGTGTATTGGTTATACGGTCGAGGAACATGGCGGTTCCGGTATATCCCACTGACAGCAGCCGCTGGCCTCCCACCCTGTCATGGATAGGGAATCCCATGCGGACCAGGGGAATGCCCTCCTTCTCAGTCAGGTACCTGCCGTCGGAATGCCCGATCGCCAGGTTTACTTTCTTTTGCCTGGCCATTTCGCGAATTTGGGTAAAATCCGCTTCATTTATTATGTGAGGCTCCACCGGGCATGCCGCTGATTTTGCCTTCAGCAGGGCAGTAAGCTTCCGGTTCCTGGTGCCGGTTGCCACCACAACGGGAAAAACCCCGTTTTCCAGGCAGGTCGCTGATACGGCATAAACCAGTTCCGGTTCACCGAAAATGACACTCCGCCCCTGGAAATTGTACTTATGAGAATCTATCATGCAGTCCAGCAGCCGGCCTCTCTCCAACTCCAGTGATTCGGGAACGGGAGTGCCCGTAATTTTCCTGATGACTTCGATAAACCTGTCTGTATTCTCTAACCCTATAGGGATAGGCACCCGGTACAGCGGAACACCGTACTGTTCTTCCAGGTACTTTCCCGGGGAAACGCTGTCATCTACCGTAATCCCAATCTCTACTGTAGCCGGGGCTCCCGGCATCCGGGAAATGTCGGCAGGTTTTGTACCCCCCCTGGGTATCTTTAAATACGGTTTCTCAAAGGGACGGTCCAAAGTATCCGAAAAATCGGGGAACATGGTGTACTCCACGTCCATCAAATGCAGGATTCTTTTTATTTCCCGTATGTCTGCCGGACTGATGTTAGGAATGATGATATTTATTTTCCGATGCTTTTTGGTCTTTTGGGCCAATTTCCCGACTATTGTTTTAGCTGTAACCCAGTATCCTTCAAAATGGGTGCCCCCGTAGCCCGGAGTGGAAACAGGAACTATGGTAAGATTGCCGGGTTTCCTTTCATCGACATAATTGGCAGCAATCCGGTCTATGTCTTCTCCGATTGTTTCGGCCAGGCATGTCGTCAGGATACCGATAACACCGGGGTTATACAGTTTGCGGACATTATCAAGCCCCTGCTTCAGGCTGCCTTCCCCACCGTAAACGGTCCCTTTTTCATTAAGGGAAGAGGAGGCCACATCGATGGGTTCGTTAAAGTGCCCGGCTATATGCCTCCTCATGTAGGTGGCACATCCCTGGGAACCGTGGAGGATGACCATTGCCCGCTCAATCCCCTTGAAGGGAAGAATACCCCCCATAGGCATGCACATATGGCAAGGGTTTTCGGTTGCATTGCGGACGTTTACCGTTTCCTTTTTCACTGGGGCACCTCCCTTATCTAACATACTTCCAAACGGGAGAGCAGAGGGTGGAATATACCTCTTCGGCAAAATTCACGGCTCCGACAAAACCGCTTAGTGGATGCTTCCGGTCATGGTTGTGGTCAATAAAAGCCACTCCCAGCTTGTAGGCCAATGGACGTTCTTTTACTCCCCCCACCAGGAGGTGGGCTCCCTTTTCGGTCATGAATCTTTCAAGCTCAGTGGGGTTGGCGTCATCCAATACCACAGTCCCGTCATTGACCAGTTCATTAATGGTTTCATATTCGTCCTTTCTTCCTGTCTGGGTACCGATCATCACAACTTCAATTCCGATTTCCCGGAATTGTTTAATCAGCGATATGGCCTTGAATCCCCCGCCTACATATACAGCGGCTTTTTTGCCCCGGAATTTTTCGCGGTAACCTTCAACTATGAGTTTTACCCTGGCCGATTCCGACCGGATCAGTTCCTCGGTCCGCCGGGTAATTTCACTGTCGTTGAAAAACTCCGCTATCCTGCGCAGGGAATCAGCCGTGTCCTCCAGGCCAAGAAAAGAAACATTTATATATGGGATATCAAAGAGTTCTTTCATTTTGGATGCCAGGTAATTCATAGACCCGGCACACTGGATGATATTGAGGCAGGCTTCAGGGGCCTTTTTCAGGGCGGTATAACGGGAGTCCCCGGTGAAAGTCACATTTACCTCTACCCCCATCTGCCGGAGATAGTTTCTTATTATCCAGGCCTCTCCGGCCAGGTTGAAATCACCCAGGTAATTGATACATTTCTCCCTTTTTTTAACCTGACGGCCCCCAGGTTTAATAAGCCTGAGCAGGGCATCACAGGCCGCCCGGTACCCCGCCGCCTTGTTCCCGATAAAACCGCTGGACTGGACAGGGATTACCTCAATACCGTGTTTTTGGGCCGCGGCCTTACAGACAGCCTCCAGGTCGTCACCGATAACCCCCACAATGCATGTAGAGTAAACAAAAACCAGTTCCGCCCTGTACTTTTCCACCAGTTGGTCTATGGCTGACGCCAGTTTTTTCTCACCGCCGAATATGACATCTTCTTCCTTAAGGTCGGTAGAAAAGCTGTTGCGGTAAAGCTCAGACCCGCTGCTGAGACTGCCCCGGATGTCCCAGGTATAGCTGGCACAACCGATAGGCCCATGTACCAGGTGGACGGCATCCGTGACGGGATTCAGAACAACCCTGGCCCCGCAGTAGACACAGGCTCGCTGGCTGACACACCCGGCAATACTCTCGGTGTCACAGATAAGCTGCTTTTTCTGTTTTCCTTTTATGACAATAGACTTCTCCCGTTCCTTGATTTCCACATCATTTAATGGAATAGCAGCCATACCTTCACATCCTTTATTTAGTGCTTAGTGATAAGTGACTAGTGACTAACCACTAAGCACTAACCATTACTTACATTACCAACTCAAAATCTTCATCGGCGGCATCGCGGTCCTGGCGTTCGAGGAGGGCGTTACTGATCATCTCAACCAACCGCATAGCCCCTTTGTAACCCACGATGGGCATATAGGAATGAACGCTTCTGTCGAGGATGGGGAACCCTACCCGGACCAGGGGGATGTCCTCAGCCCTGGCTATGTACTTACCGTAGGTATTACCGATAATCAGGTCCACCGGCTCGTTCTTGATCCACTGGTGGAATTGGAAGAGGTCGCCGGCAGCCTTCACATTGCCCTTGAGACCGGATTCCAGCAGCATGGCCTTGACTTCCTTCTCGAAGGTACTGCCCGGGGTACCGGTCAGCACATGCACAGGCACCATGCCCAGGCTGAGGACAAACTCAGTTAAAGCGATAACAATGTCCGGGTCGCCAAAGATGGCCACTTTTTTACCATGAAATTGATGGTGCGTGTCTACCATAATATCCACCAGTTGGCCCCGTTCTTCCTCCAGTTCATAAGGTATTTCGGTGACAAAAGTATTCCTGAGGGTCATCAGGAACTCATCTGTGGCTTTTACTCCAATGGGCGTCTTCAGGGTCTTTGCGGGAACCTTGCACTTGCGCTCCAATGCGATGGCGGCATCGGTAGACGCAAATGAACCCAGGACAATGGTCAGCTTGGAATTGCCGGTATCTTTAAGTTCTTTAACGGTGGTACCGCCTTGGGGGAACATTTCAAACTTGCCGGTCATAGGGGAGTCTACGACACCGGAAGTGTCGGGGAACATGATAAAGTTAATCCCCATGGCCCTGACCAGCCTTTTGATCTCCCGCATATCCCCCGGGTTCACGAAACCGGGAATGATGTTCACCTGTTCCTTTTTAGTTTCGGTAGCAGCTTCGGACAGGTAGTTAACCATTCCCCTGGTCATGTTGGAAAAACCGGTGATGTGGGAACCCACGTAACTCGGGGTATTGGCGTGGATCACAATCTTTCCCTCGGGTATTTCAGCCTGGCCCAGGAACGCCGGGATATCATCGCCGATGGTTTCGGTCAGGCAGGTGGTATGAATGGCCATTACGTCCGGGTTATATATGGCGAAAACGTTTTTGATGGCTGTTTTCAGGTTGGCGCCACCGCCGAATACGGAAGCTCCTTCGGTAAATGAACTGGTTGATGCCAGTATAGGGTCGCGGAAATGCCTGGTCAGGTGTGACCGGTGGTAGGCACAGCACCCCTGAGAGCCATGGCTGTGCGGCAAACATTTATGGATGCCCAGGGCGGCATACATGGCGCCGATGGGCTGGCAGGTTTTGGCGGGGTTAATTAGGCCGCCCGAAGTGCGTTCAATTATTTCCTTAGGTGTAAAGTCTAACATTTCAGTTTCCTCCTTTCTGTTAATGGCCGGTGGCGCGGTTACGCCCCGTTCTCTGTTATTTCTGATATTGTCCTTCCAGCAACGGTTTACTTTTCCACGGCGGAGTGATGAAATTCCAGGCCGGTGTAGTAAACATGGCGGTTACGTCCTGGGCAAATTTCACGGCGCCGTTGAAACCGGCATACGGTCCGCTGTAATCATAATTATGGAGCTGCTTGGAAGGAATGCCCATCTTATGCGGGATGTATTTATCTTTAATACCCGAGGCAAAGATGTCGGGCTTCAGGATCCTGATAAACTCCTCGGTTTCAAAGTGGTTCATGTCGTCGATAATGATATGGCCGTCCTTCATTTCAATGTTCATCCCTGCATAGTAGCTGAGCGGAATCTTTTTCTTCAGTTCCTCGGCCTTTTCCGGAGAAATTTTGAGCTTGAAGAACTTCGGGTCAGGCTCGACGTGGAGTTCGGGAATGTTTTTGCTGTCCGCATCAACCTTGATGTGCGGGATGACCTGCCTGCCTTCGTAATCGTCACGGTGAGCAAACTCATAACCGGCCAGAACAGTTTCAATACCCAGGTCGGCAAACAGCTTCTGGTAGTGGTGTCCCCTGGAGCCGCCGACAAAACAGAAGGCGGTTTTACCCTGGCAGATTTTCCTGTACTGTTCCATGAGCGGCTCTATTCTGGCCAGCTCCCTGGCAATGACTTCTTCGGTTTTGTCGATCAGTTCTTTGTCACCGAAATAAAGAGCCATATCACGCAGTGACCGGCAGGTAGCCTCAATACCTATAAAGTTGACTTTCAGCCACGGTGTGCCATACTTGATTTCCAGCATTTCCGCTATGTAATTAATGGACCGGTGGCACTGGACCAGGTTCAGGTCAGCCACGTGGGCGTTTTTCAAGTCCTGATACGCCCCGTCGCCGCTGGCCACAGAAATAATGTGGTAGCCGATATCTTCAAGTATCCGGTGGATTTCCCAGGCATCACCGCCGATGTTGTATTCACCGAGGATATTTATTGAATACTTGGCAGGGGCTTCGGTCATTTCACCCCGGCCAACCATCCATTCCAGCACACCGTTGTTGGCAATATGGTGGCCGGCCGACTGGCTGACGCCCCGGTAACCCTCGCAACTGAACGCCATAACAGGAATTCCGTGTTTTTCCTGCGCAGCCTTGGCCACTGCGCCGATATCGTCGCCGATAAGGCCGACAGGGCAGGTAGCCGAAACAGTAATGGCATTGGGCTTGAAAATCTCTACTACTTCATCGATTACCTGGGCCAGCTTTTTCTCGCCCCCGAAAACAATATCTTTTTCCTGCATATCAGTGGTAACACAGTAAGCAAGATAGTTCTTGCCGTCCGGAGGTGTCTTGGCCTTGTTTCTCCTGGTCAGCCAGGAATAATAACCGCACCCGACAGGCCCGTGGGTAATATGCACTATATCCTTGATCGGCCCCAGAACGACTCCCTTGCATCCGGCATATGCGCATCCCCGGTTTGTGATGACGCCGGGTATGGTCCGGGTATTGGCCTCGATTTCCTGGTGGGCCAGAGAGGAATCCCTGACAATGATATGCTTTTTACGGTTTCTTTTTACTTTCGCCGGGTACGTTTCCAGTATGGCATCAATGTCTTTCTCGTTTATAGCCATAAAAATCGCCTCCTTTATATAGCTTCTTCCCCACGCTCGCCTGTCCGGACTCTGATCACATCCGTGACCGGCAGGACAAAGATCTTGCCGTCTCCGACGTGGCCTTCCTTGTTTACAGCTATGATGGTATCGACAACCTTCTGTACGTCTTGGTCATTTACCAGGATTGTAATCATCCTCTTGGGGATTAACCGGCCGCCCGCAAGCAGGCTTTGGAGGATCACGTCCCTGTTCTCTTCCGGGGCATTGTTAAGCAGGGCCATGTCTTTTAACGATTTACCCCGCCCCATTACCTTGGCTGCGGTCATTCGGCAAAAACCTGCATCGGCCAGGGCTTTCCTGGTTACGCCAACCTTGTTCATACGGATAATCGCTATAATCTCTTTCATCGCCGGCCCCCCTACAGTTCTTTCTTACCGCTGCTGATGGTGTATACCTCTTCTACCGGGGTGACAAATATTTTGCCGTCGCCGAAAGCCCCTTTCTCTCCTGTCCTGGCAATTTTGGTGATAACACTGATTACATCGTCTTTGTCCTCGTCATTTACGACTATCATCAACATCTCTTTGGGAATTTCGTCATAAACCACATCGCCGACCATTACACCCTTTTGTTTACCGCGCCCAACCACGTCGATTTTGGTGACGGCAGGAAAACCGGCGTCATTAAGCTCTGCCATAATCCGGTTGCTTTTCTCAGGTCTTACAATAGCCTTAATCATCAACATAAGTGTCAATCCTCGCTTTCGTATTTTTTTGTCTTATACTAATCAAGGATACCGTGTTCCATCAACATTTGTTCCAACCGGTCCTGGGTCATGGGATTCGGAACGACAAACATGTCATTGCCGTCAATATTCCTGGCCAGAGTCCTGTACTCGTCGGCCTGGGGATGGCTCGGGTCATAATCGATCACTGTTTTCTTGTTGATTTCCGCCCTCTGGACCATATTGTCCCTGGGTACGAAGTGGATCAGTTGGGAACCGAGTTCTTTGGCAAAATGCGTTAACAGTTCAAATTCGTTATCAACCTTCCGGCTGTTGCAGATGATGCCGCCCAGCCGCACTCCGCCGGTCATGGCGTATTTCTTGATACCTTTGCAGATGTTGTTGGCAGCATAGAGGGCCATCATTTCGCCGGAAGCAACGATGTAAATTTCCTGGGCTTTGCCTTCCCGGATGGGCATGGCGAAACCGCCGCAAACAACGTCTCCCAGTACGTCATAGAATACATAGTCCAGGTCATCAGTGTACGCGCCCAATTGTTCCAGTAAGTTAATTGATGTGATGATACCCCGCCCGGCGCAGCCTACACCCGGTTCGGGACCTCCGGACTCAACACACTTGGTGCCGCCATACCCGACTTTGATGATATCCTCCAGGTCAACATCCTCGCCTTCTTCCCTGAGGGTATCCAGAACCGTTCTCTGGTTCATGCCGTGCAGCAGCAGCCGGTTTGAATCCGCTTTGGGGTCACACCCAACCACCATGATATGCTTACCCATCTCCGCCAACGCAGCTACAGTATTTTGGGTTGTTGTAGACTTACCAATCCCGCCTTTTCCGTAAATAGCGACCTGTCTCATAATTCATACCTCCTCAGTTTTTTATATTTAAATGGTTCTCGGCGTCTTCTGACCAACAATCACTGCAAACCGGTAACCACCCCCTTAATTGACTGTGTAATTTTGAGCCTGACAGGCTTTGTTAAAAATACAGAAAGGCACTATGGTTGCTGTTGTTTTATACCATAGCGCCTTTGCCTTAACTCGTCGCAAAAGAAACAGAAGGCCTTTCAGCAGAAATGCGATATAAGAATACACACTCTGCCAAAAGGCCCCTGTGCCCGTATGTACACCCGAGTACAAAAAACAACAATGTAACTGAAACAACATCAATGTAAGTAAAAAACGCTTTCCGGCCTCGGAAAGCGTCACTGCTCCAATAGATACAACTGTGTATCGGTGTTTAATTATTTTATATTTGATAATATAACCTA
>DYZU01000011.1 GCA_022735835.1 Thermincola sp.
CAACCATCTCTCTTCTCTCGCACACTGTTCAGTTTTCAAGGACCTGATCCGCTACCGCGGAACTCTATCTTACCTCTCCTGACCTCCTGCGGTCAAGCGGTATTTTCTGGTTTCTTACCCGGTTCCGACTGCGGCTCCTTTAGCCACGGAACTAAATACTACCACCCCGGTTTGCTTTGGTCAACCGGTTCTTCTTGGCAATTGTTAAAAAGCGCATAACTGCGCTTTGGGAATTTTATTGTAACACAGCAAAATAACCTTTGTCAAGTGGTTCTAACGTCCTGTGTGTAAACTCTGCCTGTTCTCCCGTTAAACTTAACCGGTTTATCACAGCCAATAACATACCACAGACAATATAACAACGTCAACCTCCAAAACTTTTACATTACTCCCGGTTTCTCATTAACGGGAACAACAAAACGTCCCGGATTGACGATGAATTTGTCAATAACATAACCAGCCTGTCAACACCGATGCCTAAACCTCCGGCGGGGGGCATACCATACTCCAAAGCATTAATGTAGTCTTCGTCCATCATATGAGCCTCTTCGTCCCCCGCAGCTCTTTGTTCAACCTGTTTGCGGAACCGCTGTTCCTGGTCAACAGGGTCATTGAGCTCGGAAAATGCGTTAGCTATCTCACGTGCGTAAATAAATGCCTCAAACCGGTAAGTATATGCAGGGTCCTCGCTTTTTCTTTTGGCCAGAGGCGAAATTTCTATAGGATAATCAATAATAAACGTCGGCTGAATTAATTTCGGTTCAACAAATTCTTCGAAAACTTCATTGATGACACTGCCTCTGGTTGACCCGTCTTCTACATCCATATCCAGGCCTTTGGCAGCAGCTATTGCTGCCTCATCATCCTTAATCCCGGTAAAATCTATTCCGGTATGCTGTTTAATGGCATCTAACATTGGAAATCTCGGCCATGGCGGGGTAAGGTCAATAGCCTGTCCTTCATATTCTATCTTGGTAGTTCCCAGTACTTCTTCTGCTACCGATGAAATGAGATTTTCCGTCAGTTCCATCATATCAGTGTAATCGGCGTAAGCCTTGTACACTTCCAGCATAGTAAACTCCGGGTTATGCTTGGTGGATATACCCTCGTTTCTAAAATTCCTGTTTATTTCATAAACCTGTTCAAGCCCGCCTACTAACAACCTCTTAAGATAGAGTTCGGGAGCAATTCTCAGGTAGAGGTCCATGTCCAGGGCATTATGGTGTGTTATAAAAGGCCTGGCCGTGGCCCCTCCGGGAATAGGGTGCATCATGGGAGTCTCCACTTCCAGGTACCCCTGCCTGTCCAGGTAATTTCTGATGGCTCTGATAATGCGGCTTCTGGTAATAAAGACCTCCTTGACTTCGGGGTTCACAATCAGGTCAACATATCTCTGGCGGTACCTTAACTCAACGTCTTTGAGTCCGTGCCATTTTTCCGGCAGGGGCCTCAGTGATTTGGATAAAAGGGTAATCTCGTCAGCCCAAACGGAAATCTCACCTTTCTGGGTTTTAAAAACCTTGCCGGAAACACCGATAATATCCCCTATATCAAAGTGAGTAAACAGTTCATACTGCTTCTCACCTACTTCGTTCACTCTCACATAAACCTGTATCTTCCCACTGACATCCTGAATATGGACAAAGGTTGCCTTACCCATATTCCGTTTGGCCATAATTCTACCGGCTACAGTTACCCGGCTGTCTTCCAGTTCGTCAAACCGGGCAATGATTTCCTGTGCTTTATGGGTTCTGCTGAATTTCCCGCCAAACGGGTCAATACCTTCTTTTCTATATTTATCAAGCTTTTTGCGGCGCACCAGCAATAATTCATTTAAATCAAGTTCTTCGGTCATCACTTATTACCTCCAAAAAATGTCCGGAATCCAACAAGGGTTCCGGACTGGGGATCTGGCTATTTCCTGATGTTCATAATCTGATAACTGAGTTTTCCTGCCGGGACCATAACTTCCACGATGCTTCCGACCGTTTTGCCAATCAACGCTTTTCCCACGGGAGATTCGTTAGATATCTTGTTTTTAGCCGGATCAGCCTCGGCAGAACCAACAATTGTATAATCTATTTCATCCCCTGTCTCCAAGTCTTTGAGGTGAACTATGGACCCTACCGAAACATCTTCTGTATGAATATCACCTTCATCAATAACCCGGGCATTCCGCAACATCTTTTCCAGGGTCAAAATTCTGCCCTCAATCATTGCCTGTTCGTTTTTGGCATCCTCATACTCGGAGTTTTCACTTATATCGCCAAACTCAATGGCCTCTTTGATCCTCTCGGCGACTTCCCGCCTCTTAACGGACTTGTAATACTCCAGTTCCTGTTCGAGTTTCTTGAGGCCATCAAGAGTGAGTATTACTTCTTTTTCTACCATTATCTCGCTCCCCTTTAGGTTTTTAAAGCAAAATCGCTTACCAGTGCAGTATATACTCAAAATAAGATAATAAGATATTATGTTCTTCCAAGCACTAAAAGAGTGTCAAGTAACCAGCTTGACACTAAAATGGCATTTTTATATCCCTTATGAACTTAAACCGTCTTTCTTTATGGACTATTATAAAGAGATTGATATCCGTTGTCAAGGATAACCCACCAAAAACGGTATGAGGAAAATTAAACAGTACCGGTAGCCAGTACTTTTCTTAAGGCATTGTTTCGGATTTTGTAAATTTCAGCCTCAGTTACGGGTCTTTCGAAGCTGCGGAAGCCGGCAACCCTAAAACCGTGCTTCCTGGCCAGTTTGCTAATTTCCGTAACCTGCTTGATACTCAGTTCCCGCCCCAGAGTGAAACTCTCATATTTTTTTTCCAGGGCAAGGATCATGGTTTCCGCCATACAGGCATATGCCATGCCGGGAGGAAAGCCAAAGTTAAGATTAAAATTCACGTCACCCGGTACTTCCACAAGACCTCCTTCAATAACCAATACATCATTCCTGAGTTCAGCTACCTTGCCGGAAACATTGCGCGGTCTGGAAACATCACATACTACGGCGCCGGGTTTGAGGTCTTCAGGGTCTACCAAAACATCCACCGAATTGGTAACAGTTAAGACTACATCCGCCTTCTTCAACGATTCCTTTACATTTGTGCTGATTTTGACGACCAGGCCGGTGTCGTAGAGGATACGGCCAGCCAGCTTATGGAGCTTTGCTTCATCCTTGCCCACCAGCACCAGGTTTCTGACCTCCCGGGCCAGAAAATCCGCACAAACACTTCCAATTGCCCCCGTTGCCCCAATAACAGCCACATTTGCCGACTCCATGTCATGACCCATTATACGGGCAGCCATTTTGGCCCCTTCAATGGCAGTAGCTACCGTGTAACTATTTCCGGTAGTAACTGGAATCTTCAGGTTTTTGGCCACTGTAATGCCGGCATCCCCGACCACCGAAGTAAAGGCCCCCAGCCCCAGGATTTTTGCCCCAAGCTTCTCGGCAAGTTTTCCGGCACGCACGATTTTATTTATCACAAACGGTTCAGGCAGCCGGGTCATCTGCCTGGCCGTCAGGGGACAGGCAACAAACCACCCGTTAATCCGGTTATGTTTTGAAACAATCCCTGTTACGTCAGACGCCTTAAACGGCGGGGCATATTTTAAGATCTGACCTATTATAAATTTGGGTATGAATTGAGCCGCACTAAATTTTTTCATTACGTCGGTCTCGTCCAAAGGATGAATCATGAAAGCAAAATTATCCAAATGTTCTCCCCCCTAACCGGTTTGCTTCATGGAAAAATCAATTACCCTTGGTTTAAATCCGATTTTGTCCAGCATCTCGGAGTAACTCTCCGGCAGCATTTCATCAGGTTTCCTGCCGGACAGAGCAATTAATACCCCTTCCATAACATTGGTTCCAAACGACCTCCCGCTTAATTCAGGAGTTGTCGTAACCAGCAGGCGGACTCCCCTTTCTTTTAATAACTCTACATCTTTTTGAGTTACCGTATTTGTGATAATGCACTTTCCGGTAAGATCATCCGGCATATATCTCCTGATAAAATGAAAGTCTCCGGCAATTATATCGGCCCAGTGGTAATACCTGCTGTATTTGGATTTGAAACTATCCTGCTTTTCACCCGTTGGATACAGCATTTTAAAAGGTAGTTTTACCACAATGGGTGCAATTACTCTGGCCAATCGTTCCAACGATTTAATAGAAGAAAGGCTGATTGGAATTCCCAAAGCAAAGATGAGGTCACCGAAGGTGATATCCGCCCCGGCTTGCCAAAGGCTTTCGGCCATGCCAAACCGGTCAACGGCGCAAACCATCAAAACCTTTTTATCTGCAAATACCATTCCCATTTCACTTTGTAAGTATGCAACAACTTTTCTTTCGAGGGTGTTCTTAAGACCGCTCCCATCCACGACCGGCGTTTTCCTGGCGGCCCTGGCAATGCGTTCGGCATCCCGAAACGTGTAACGGTGCGGCCCGGCATATATATAAAGGTCTATACCCCCCAGGCCGAAGACATCGACCAAACCGTCATTCTCCCTGATTACTTCTATGGCCCTGTCAATGTCTCCATCGGTCCCAACGCGTTCGATCATTACTTTTTCGCCCAGGAATTCTGTTGTCACTGAGTGGTCTCTTGATGAAGAACCAAGACTCACACTCATTACTCTTTTCATTTAACTGCCTCCTTAAGTTGCTTCGTCCTAATCATGTACAGTAGTCCCGAAACCTGCGAGGGTTCCACGTACTTATCTTCTTCTATAGGGGATTCTCCGATTTCCAGGCCTACCACTTCTTTGTCCAGAATTGCTTCGATTATTTTAATCCGCTGATTCGACCCTATTACTACTACCACATCAAACGACCTGGCTTCCGCAATAAGTTTCATCAATGTGTTTAACAGCTCCACACCGTTGATTTTTTTGACGAAATCCCATCGTTCTTCTTCTGTCATGATCAGGGTAAATTCGACGCCTTCCCTGTGCAGGAGGTCCAGGATCTCTTCTTTATTTTTAATAGGAAAACCCACCACGGCTATCCGGTTTCCCTTGCGCACCTCCCCCAGGGATTCCAACCTGGAGATGAAAGTCCGGTCAACTCCCAGCTTGTTGGCAATCTCCTGCTGGGCCACACCGGTGCTGCGCATCTCCAAAATCTGGTCAATAAGCCTGGCCAGTTTCCGCCGGCTTATGATTTTTTCTCCAATTCTGATTAAATCCATTTCTTGCCCCCCGTAAGCCCATTTTATCCAGGGGAAGGAAAAATTATGTGCACAATTTTGTGTACAACAATTTACTCTAATAATTTTAGCAAAGTTTACCATTAAGAACAAGGAGTAAATTGTCGCAGGAATTTTTTATACTCTTCCAATATTTCGATGATACCATCGACCGTCCGGGCTTGATTAACGGCCTGGCGAACCCTGGCCGCATCCCTGAGGCCTTTCAAGTACCAGGCGATGTGTTTTCTCATTTCTCTGACGGCCCTGTTCTCCCCTTTAAAGGACGCTACCATTTTTAAGTGCCGGACAATCATCTTGAATCTGTCATGTAAATCCGGCCGGGGTAAGACTTCCCCTGTTTCCAGCAAGTGAACCGTTTGGCGAAATAACCACGGGTTGCCCAGGGCGCCGCGGCCAATCATTACGGCGTCACATCCGGTTTGCCGCATCATGGCTAAAGCATCTTTGGCCTCTTTGATATCTCCGTTGCCTATCACCGGTATTTTAACTGCATTTTTGACTTCGGCTATGATATTCCAATCAGCTTTGCCTGAATAAAACTGGTCCCGGGTACGTCCATGAACCGTCACGGCGGCTACTCCGGATTTTTCCGCCAGCCGGGCAAGCTCCACCGCATTAACCGAGTGCTCGTCCCATCCTTTTCTCATCTTTACCGTAACAGGGATATCCACGGATTTTACAACAGCTTCCATAATTTTACGGGCTAAAGGCAGATCCGTCATTAACCGGCATCCTTCCATGTTCTTAACCACTTTGGGAGCAGGACACCCCATATTGATATCCACCACAGCAGCCCCTGCATTTCGCACAATTTGGGCCGCCGCCGCCATTTTAACCGGGTCGCTGCCAAAAATCTGGACGCTGGTCGGGCCTTTTTCTCCGGCCAGGTCAAACATAAATTTTGTTCTTTCACTGTCATAGGCTAAAGCATTGACACTGACCATTTCCGTACAAACCAGCCCGCATCCGGCCTCCTCTGCCAGCAGCCTGAAAGCCTTGTCGGAAATACCTGACATAGGAGCTGAAATAACCGGATTGGCCAGTTTGAGATTACCTATGTGCATTTGACTTTTCCTCCGGTTAATGTCTAGTCACTACCCACTTCACTTTTATTGCGCTCATAAATTATCCTGAGTCCTTCCAGGGTCAGGTTCTGGTTAACTTTATCAATTACGCCGGATTCCGCGCTGATAAGTTCAGCCAGTCCCCCTGTTGCCACAACAAATGCTTTACCGCCCATTTCCTTTTTCATCCGGGTGACAATTCCGTCTGTCTGTCCCACAAACCCGTATATTATTCCCGACTGCATGCTTGTCACCGTATTCTTTCCAATCACGGTTTTGGGTTTGACCAATTCTATTCTGGGGAGCTTGGCTGCCCTGGTATAAAGAGCCTCCGTTGATATTCCGATACCCGGCGCTATCGCCCCTCCGATATACTCTCCGGCCTTGGATATGGCGTCAAAAGTAGTGGCTGTTCCGAAGTCCACCACGATCAGCGGCCCCCCGTACAGCTCGTAAGCGGCAATAGCATTTACTATGCGGTCCGCTCCCACTTCTTTCGGGTTGTCATACCTGATGGGCATGGCTGTTTTCACACCGGGTCCAACAACCAGGGGTTTCATCCCAAAGTATCTGACCGACATCTCTTCCAGGGCAGGCGTAACCGGCGGGACTACCGAAGAAATCACCACGGCTTCAATATCTTCGTGCCTGATATTGGAGTAATCAAACAGTACTCTTATTTGTATTCCGTATTCATCCGCAGTCTTTCCCCTGTCAGTGGAAATCCGCCAGCTCCTGATAATCTTTTTTTCTTTAAATACACCTAAGACTATATTAGTGTTTCCTACATCAAGCACTAAAATCATTATGATAGCACCTCTTTCCCGGCATATTACAACGGGCCGGCCGTCGACTGGTAAACCGAAAACCCGCCTCAAAAGCATTATATCATATCAGGGCCAACTAAAACAAAAACAACTCCCTTTCAAAGGAGCTGTTCCATTCGGAAAACTTTATGAATCTGAAGCGGGATTCAGTACCTTTCGTTTTCCCTGAGGGCGACACCTACTTCTATTTCACCGAATTCAGTCTTCAGGGGTATCTGCAGCCTCTTGATATTTATAGTGGAAATAACTACCCCGCGGCCTGTGATTACAGTGGGAGGAGCAAGGGTGGAAGGATAACCGGCTTTTTCCAGTTCCGCACTGGCTATCCCGGTAATAACATTCCCCATCTCGGCAATGGCGCTTTCCACCATTTCATTAAATATAACAATTCTCTCGTTCAATAAAGCAGAAACAATATTTTTTGCCGTCCGCTCCGACATCCCGTACATTACTATTCCCTGAACCGCCCCGATTACTCCGATTAGTACTGTTACATCCTGGCACGTATGAGAAGAGGCTTCTATTGTCAACTGCCCTTTTTCCACCGGTATTGTTCGGCCGGTTTCCGTTTCCAAAACTTTAATTGTTGCCTTGACGAAAGGGCTGATAAATTCTACCTTCAATTGCTTCTCACTCCCTTCTGGTAGAATTCTTCGACAAAACTTTTCTTTCCCCTGCTCTAAAGGTAAATTTTTTCTATTTTTAATCAAAATTAACTGGTAATCCTTTGGAGGTCGTAAAATTACCGTTCACCCCACGACCAAGGTTCCCGATATTTACGCTTTAGTGCAATTATTACCCGTAAAAACAATAAAAACGGCTGTTGAGATAAAATTCAGTTGCGCACCGGTCGTTGTGTTAGTTATAATTAAAAATATATGATAAATATCCTTGGAATTGCCGGGTCATCTGGCCCACAGGAATTTTCTTATGATTCAAGTTTGGGGGATTTATTGGACTTAAGCTGCAGGCAGGGGGGAAAGAATCATGAAATACTATACTGAACTGGCTCGCCACGACGGCAACAGCACTCTTTTTGAGGTTGTGGAAATGGGAATTATTTCGATGTTATGGAACATCCCTCTCCACATCCACGCGGAGGGATTAAGGGGAACGGGTAAAACCACAATCATGAGGGCCGCCCGCCAGATTATGCCTCCCATTGTCCGGATCAAAGACTGCCTATATAACTGCGATCCCGATCACCCGCATTGTCCCAACCACAGGCATTTATCAAAAGAAGAAATCGCAGCCATCGGAACCGAAACAGTACCCCGCCCCTTCCTGGAGATTTCTCATTCTGCCAAAATCGGGACGATAGCCGGAAGCATTGACCTCAAGAAAATTACGAACACGGCAAACCCGGAAGCCGCTTTGCTGCCGGGGATCATTCCGCAAGCCAACCGGGGAGTTATCTTCGTAGACGAGATAAACCGCCTGGCCGATACTTCCCCCGAAATAACGGATGTTCTGCTGGATGTCATGGGGACTAAGCCCGGCCGGGTGCAAATTGAGGAAACCGGTTTGCCGGTAGTTGAACTGCCGGTTCAAGTATCAGTGTGGGCCGCCTCTAACCCCGACGAGGAACCCGGACCGCTGCAGGAGATCAGGAGACAATTGTCCGACCGGTTTGACCTGGTCGTGGAAATGGGCCGTACCACAAGCCCTGATGCAATTGCCGATATCTTAATCCAAAGCGAGCAGAAAAGACTCGGTAAAAAAGAGGCGGCAAAAAGGCCCGTGGACCATTCAGCCCGCCTCCAAAGAGAAATGGAGTCCATTGCCCGCAAGTATGAGTCTATGGAAATGCCCGACTTCCTGAGAAACTATATTGCCAGGCTCTATGTGAAATACAACCTGGAAAGCTTCAGGGCTATCGAAGCGATCCAACATGCGGCCCTGCTCAATTGTGCCTTACGACAGCGGGATAAGGTGCTGGTCAGTGACATATTGAAGGTCATTCCCCTGGCCTTAAAGCACAGGGTTGACACGGAAACCCTGACCAAGATCATGAATTCCTCGGACTCCAAACCCCTCGGCAGTGACACCGGTTCTCCCACCATGGATTTTTCCTCCCAGCAAAAAAAAAAGAAACCCGAGACTTTTTCTTCCGAGTATGAACCTGCAGTCAATGACGGCATAGTAAGCAGCGGTGTTGCAGCTTCCGACCCTGCCCCAAAAGAAGACAGATCCTTTTTCAAGCCCTTTAAACAGCTGTTCTCAGGAAAACAGGAAAAACAGGCGGCAGAAACTGCGGACAGCGACCCTGTCAAGGCCTCGCCGCTTACTAAGGCCAGAAGGCTGCCGGATTTAAATCTGGACGAACTGATAAAATCAGAAGGAGACTTCAAGTAATTGAGGGCTGTGAGGTTTCAGCAGCCTGCCGGCCGGGTTTACCCGGCCTAAATTATAGGCAAACGGCGTCAATGGTTGCCTGTTCGCGGCTACAGCTCCACCGGCAAAAGGAGGGCAAGACCCTTGGACAGTTCAGAAAGACACAAGAGGCTAACTCTGGAAAACTACCTGACCGCATATTTTATGAAGAACCAGGGGGTTCGCTTGGGTGAAACCACCGTGGTCAGCTGCAAAGTCCACGGCAACGACCCTAAAGCTCCGGGCGAAATACATATTTACACCGACCAGGATGCCGGGCGTTACTACCTGCAGCACGCTGATGACAACCTGGTCCTCCACATGGACGTATTCCATGAACCCGCCAGCCTGGACCCGGTATATGTAGCCAGGCGGGTATGGCAGGGTATTGATAATTACTTTAATAAACTGCGGGACGAAAACCGCTCTGAATATTCGAAGGAAAAAGTCAAAGAATTGACCAGGGCGCTGGCTCAAAATATCATTCTGAGGACTTCCGGCGGCAAGGGAGCAGTATCCGAACTGGTTGAAGGGAAGTTTGAGCCCGAGAAAACGAAAAAACCACAAACCCACGTGCACCTTCTTTTCTCCGTAGAACCCAGGTATTACGACAGTATCTTGTTTATCGCCGATGCCGTGGAACAGGCCATTATGAACCAGGGCTTTGAAATCAGGCGGGTCGACAAGATCGTACATACCGAGAAAGAGCTGGAAACCAAGTCCGGGTTCGGCATAGGGATAGGCCTGCCGGGTTTTAATTCTCCCGAAGCACGGGAACAGAG
>DYZU01000097.1 GCA_022735835.1 Thermincola sp.
AAACGATTCAGAGATCTTATGGAATTCCCGTTGATTGGAGCGCCCTTGTCCTCTGTTATTAAAATTGAAACAAGCTATCGTTACCTTGTGTGTGGGCAATATACAGCTTTTTACCGTTATGAAAATGATACTGTATATGTGGACAGAGTGCTATATGGCAGACGAGATTTTATGCGAATCCTCTTTGGGGATGCTGCAGAGGAAGAAGACAACTGATTGAAAGATGCGAACCCCAAATACGCGTGCTACTGCAGCAAAGTTACAGAAGAACAAGTTGTTGATGCCGTACTTAAGCATGGAGCGAAAACGGCGCAAGAAGTAAATGACATTACCGGAGCGCTGAAAAATTTCAATCGTAAAGTGAATAATCCAATGGGCGTTTGCTGCCATAAGATCATTGAGGAAGCAATAAATAATGCACGTTGGTGTTGCTCAAAAGAAAACACATCCCATAAAGCCTTGCTATGCAAGGCTTTATGGGCTTTTGGGAAGAATTGAATATGTTACCGTGGGCGGGGGGAGGAAACAGATAAATCGATATATGTAAACGAATTATGCAGGATTTGGCAAAATAAAGGAGAAATTCTTCTTTTGTAACCAAGTCGAATTAATAAAGAGGTGCAGACAATGCCGTCGATTAACAACGAAATAGAGAAAAAGCTCTGGAATGCCGCCGACCAACTGAGGGCGAACTCAAAGCTCAAGGCTTCCGAATATTCTGTGCCCGTCCTCGGGCTTATCTTTCTCAGGTTTGCCGACCAAAGATTCAGTGCGGCGGAAAAGGAGCTTGCCGAAAGAGCAAGGGCGGCAGGCTCCAGGCGTGCTATCGGCAAAGCCGACTATCAGGCCAAGGGAGTGATGTACCTGCCCGAACAGGCCAGGTATTCCTATCTCCTGAAGCTGCCGGAAGGCGAGAATATCGGCAAGGCCGTCAACGAGGCCATGAAAGCCATTGAAGCGGAAAACGAAGACCTGAAGGATGTCCTTCCCAAAACCTATACCCGTCTGGATAATGATACACTGATTGCGCTGCTCAAGATATTCTCCGAAATCCCCATGGATGTGGAAGGGGACGTCTTTGGCAATGTTTATGAATATTTCCTCGGCGACCCGGCCTGCGGGTCGGGCGGCATGTTTGTCCAGTCTGCCCGGTTTGTCCAGAACCATAAGAAAACCCCAGCAGTGAAATATCCATCTACGGTCAGGAGAAAGTGGCCGAAACGGTAAGGCTATGCAAAATGAACCTGGCGGTACACGGTCTCTCGGGCGACATCCGGCAGGCCAATACCTATTATGAAAATGTCCACAACTGCTTAAACCGCTTTGCTTTGTTATGGCCAATCCTCCCTTCAACGTGGACGGCGTGGACAAGGAGAAAATCAAGGACGACCCGCGTTATCCCTTCGGACTGCCTTCCAACGATAACGCCAACTACATCTGGATCCAGGAATTTTACAGCGCCTTAAATGACAATGGCCGTGCCGGTTTCGTTATGGCCAATTCCGCCAGCGATGCCAGGGGTTCAGAGTTGGAGATAAGAAAGAAGCTCATTAAGGACAGGGTTGTGGATGTGATGATCGCCGTCGGCCCCAATTTTTTCTATACTGTTACCCTGCCCTGCACCCTCTGGTTCTTTGACAAGGGCAAACGCCAGACCGACCGGGGAAACAAGGTACTATTTATAGATGCCCGCAACATCTACTGCCAGGTGGACCGGGCCCACAGGGAGTTCACGCCGGAGCAGGTTGAATTTATTGCCAATATCGTGCGGCTGTACCGGGGCGAGCCGGTGGAAACCGCGAGTGGCAGTGAGGATATGCTCAAGGAGAAGTTCCCGGAAGGCCAATACGCTGACATTCCCGGCCTGTGCAAGGTAGCAACTACTGAGGAAATCGAGGCCCAGGGCTGGAGCCTCAACCCCGGCAGGTATGTGGGGGTGGCCCGAAAGGATGAAGAGGATTTTGACTTCATGGAGAGGTTGCAGGAACTGAACGAGGAATTGGAGCGGCTCAATACTGAGGCGGCGGAGTTGGAGGAGAGGATAAGGGAGAATATGGAAAAACTTATGAATTCATAGGTTTGTTCACTTTACTTTTATCTAAAACTAAGGAGAACGAAAATAATGTTTACCAATATAACCTTATCTGAATTCGTGGAGATAAATCCAAAGGTAACAATACCCAAAGGCAAAGAAGTAGCTTTCGTGGAAATGGGAGATATAACTCCGGGTAGAAGGTATGCTGCGTCCAACTCCTTAAGGAAATTTACAGGAGGAGGCTCAAAGTTTTTAGCAGGAGATATATTATTTGCACGGATAACACCATGCTTAGAAAACGGCAAAATAGCCCAATACAAAGCTCCTCAAGGCACAATTGCGTTTGGTTCCATATAATGGATAAAGAAATTTAGACAAAAAAATGGCCTTCTTTAAGGTGTATAATGATGCTATGAGAAACACGTATTCAGGAGAGTTTAAAGCCAAGGTAGTACTGGAAATTCTTAAGGAAGAAAAAACCATTGCTGAGATTGCTTCACAGTATGGGGTTCATCCAAATCAATTGGGTAAATGGAAAAAAGAAGCGATTAGTGTTCTGGCGGAAGTTCTTGAAGATGGCCGCAGAAAGGGTGACAAAGAGAAAGATGCTTTAAAGAAACAGATTCAAGAACTATACACAGAGATAGGCGAGTTGACTACTAAGCTCAACTGGCTCAAAAAAAAATCTGGCCTTAAGCTCGACTAGGGCTGAAAGAATTGAGCTTGTGGACTTTGATAACCGCGAGCTGCCATTAACGGTGCAGGCTGATCTGCTTACTTTAAACTGCACAAGCCTTTACTATAAGCCTGTACCACCATCGCCGATAGAAATCGCCATAAAGCATGAAATTGACCGCATATACACAAACGATCCGTATATGGGCTCACGCCCTATTACCGTGATACTGAACCGTGATAAAGGCTTCAGCGTCAGCAGGCCGACGGTACAAAAATATATGCGGGAGATGGGGATAGCGGCAATCAGTCCCGGGCCAAATCTTAGCCGGCGGAACCATGAACACAAGGTATACCCTTATCTGCTCCGTGGCGTAACGGCAAGCCATCCCAACCACATCTGGGGCACCGACATCACCTACATACCACTCAGGAAGGGCTGGTTGTATCTTGTGGCCTTCATGGACTGGTTTTCAAGGTTCGTAGTAGCATGGGAACTGGATTACACCCTTGAAGTCGATTTTGTGCTGGAAGCTCTAAACAGAGCGTTGCAGACCGGTAAGCCTGAGATTGTAAACAGCGACCAGGGAAGCCAGTTCACCAGCCAGCGCTATACGAGAGCGTTGCTAGACAATGAAGTTAAAATCAGCATGGACGGTCGTGGTCGGGCCATGGACAACATCTTCACCGAAAGGCTCTGGCGTACAGTAAAGTACCAGGAGGTCTACATCAACGACTATGCAAACCCTTGTGAAGCCCGAATTGGTCTTACAAGATTCTTGGATAAATACAACAACTACAGACCCCACCAATCACTGAATTACCTTACTCCCGCAGAAGTTTACTACGGTAACTACACACTCAAGGACTTTGAATAGAACATCTTTAACGATGACGAGTAAAAGTCAAAAGGTGTACTCTTCAAAGCCCTCAGATAATTCCCAGTTAATAATTGTAAATCATGTCTGTTATTTCTATAAATCAACCAGAAAAGGAGGGGCAAAATCCACCTTAAATAAGGTCAAAAAAATGTCTTGACAACTTTAGCCACCATAGAGAACGTTTTGACATGTTA
>DYZU01000098.1 GCA_022735835.1 Thermincola sp.
CGGCATCAGGGTGATCCCTTCCAGGCGTACCATCCCGGGGCCTTCTCCACAGAAGTCACAGAGGGCCGCAGCAGGAAGGAGCCGGCGAATTACTCCGGCGCTTATGTAAATGGCATGTCCGCTGACAGGTTTTCCGGAAATACCGTCCCACACGCGGTCAGGAACCAGCAGGTAATCCTTTTGGGGAGAGATTTCCAGCAGTTTCATGGTCATGTTCTCCTTATTACTGTACGGTATTGATTATACCATAACGAGAACAATTGTTCACTGGCAGGCCTGAAATTATGTGGAATTTATGTATTTGAGGTTGCAAAAAGGCTCCACAGGATATATAATGTTATATTGTCAGAACAAAATTTATTTTAACCGGGATGTGGCTCAGCTTGGTAGAGCGCACGGTTCGGGACCGTGAGGTCGCAGGTTCAAATCCTGTCATCCCGACCATTTAAGAAATATTAGCCCGTTCAGGCGCAACGCCTGGGCGGGTTTTTGCATCTATCCGATTTCACCGTCCTTGGCCTGGCTGCAACAAAAAACGCCGGATCAATTGATCACGGCGTCAAATACTGTCTGCCAAGGGGATTGGCATGGAAAAGTAAAAGGTTTCAGGAAATCGCTTTAAAAGAGGGTTTATCAATATCTACAACTTTATCCGTTTCTGTGCCGAATACGACGAAGGCAAGCTGAGCCTTGACAGCTCCCTTGGGTGCGGGACCGGTTACAAAGGAAACAGGAGTACAGGAATCAGGCTCCAGGGTACCCAGTTTAACTCCGATGGAATAAGGACGTCCTACCGGGATCCTCGCGTTATTGACAAATGTTACGGTTGCCGCTAAAAACCCGGCGCTGGAATTGGTAGCAACCTTAAACCCGACTTCATACCTTTGTTCCGGTTTAATTTCTGTTTTGACTATTTGCATAATACCGGACATGGATGAAAGGAAGCGGGCGAAATATTTTTTTTCTGTACTTTGCCCTTCAACTTCAGCTTCTTCAATGTCAGATGAAGCTATGTCTACTTCACCGAAAATTTTACTCCAACCAGCTTTATTCGGTTTGTAGTATTCCCGTTTACTGTCCTTTGACTTACCGATTCCGGCAAACATTTTTTGCCATTCTTTTGCGTCAGGTATATTGTATTCCGGCTGGCCTTTTTTTGACATACTGGTTTTCTCCTTTCAATTAGATTTCAGACAGGTTAGAGAATGAGAACGCCAGCCAGGCATTCCTTTGTTACTATACATAATCATGTTACATAATATTAAAAAACCTCCAAAAGTGTGATACCTTCAACCAGGCGCTGGTTAGAAGTTGATAATTGCTAGATTCCTGCTGCCTTGACGGTTGCTTTTGTTGTCCAGGATTTGACGGATTATCCGCGCCAAATGGGTCGGGTTGGGGTCCTGGAACAGGTTCCGGCCTATCGCAACTCCTCTGGCCCCGGCCTCAACAGATTCTTCAATCATGACCAGCAAGTCTTTAAGAGATGACATTTTGGGTCCTCCGGCGATTACTACCGGAATTTTTACTGCGCCGACAACCTCGGCAAAGGTCTCCACCGACCCCGTGTAATTCACTTTCACGATATCTGCCCCGACTTCTTCGGCCAACCGGGCGGCATGCTTGATTTTACCCGGGTCATATTCGCTTTCCTTGCTGCCGTCCCTTACATACATCATGGCCAGGAGGGGCATGCCCCATAATTCGCATTGTTCCGCTACCATGCCAAGGTCCTTCAGCATCCCGGCTTCATTGGCACTCCCCAGGTTAACGTGAACCGAAACGGCAGTGGCTCCAAGGCGTATGGCATGTTCTACCGATGATACCAGTTCCTTTCGGTTAGGGTCTGGCGCCAAAGATGTTGAGGCTGAGAGGTGGACAATCAATTCACATCCGTCCGAACCCAGGTAGTCGGTTATTTGTCCCACCAAACCTTTATGCACCACCACGGCGTCAGCTTTTCCCGCCCTGATAAGTTTCACCAGGGCCGGCACATCTGTTAAGCCCTGGACCGGACCAATGGTAACGCCATGGTCCATGGGGGCGATAAAAAGCCGGTCCGAATGTTTGAAAAGCCGTTTTAAACGGATCTCTTTCCCCGTCAAATGAAATCCCTCCTGATAACTGATTTGTTATTTCTCAATAATGGTCTCGTTAACTTTAATGCCCACATGGCGGCCAGGTTCACATACGTAGGCCAGAAGTTCATCTCCCGGCCGGATAAGGCTCGCGTTTTTGGGCTGGCCATCAGCTCCCATCATTCGAATATGCCAATCATCCTGAACGATGACGTTAATCTCTTTACCAGCCGCTACCCCTTTAATTAAAAGTAGCGGCCTGACTTCGACCTTGATGCGGCCAACGGTCAGAGTGCGGGCCCGGCCTTCGGTGTTGACACATAAAACCTTGCTTCCGGCGGCAAGATCGCTGAGATACTCTGCGGTATCATTGGGCATCCAGATATAGGAATGGACAGCCCCGGCATTTACCCTGAAAGGCCGCAGGTTCATATAGGGCAGGTAGTGAGTTTCGGAGCAAACAAAAATCCCACCCTGGGAAGTTGAACCGACTATCATTCCCTCGTCCTGGGTCATCAGCCCGGTGGTGTCGATACAGGCCCTGAAGCCCATACCGATGTTTCGGATTTCGCTGACGGTAAGAGGCTGGAGCTCAATGTTCCGGATATCCTGAGTGGAAAGGTATTCGCTTACCTTCATGATTTCGTTTAAATCGGTACCGGCAAAAAGTACACCGTCACTGCCTTTTTCCAGAACACCAAATACCACTTCCATTTCTGTAAAGGTTGTCACTTTTTTCAGGAGAACAGTTTGGCTGTCCTGCAGGCGGGCAATAATCAATTCCAGAGGAATGTTTGTAGGCAGGTCAAAGTCGACCAGGACGTAGTCATATTTTAAAGCATCTCGCCATGACTGTTCCAAGGCTACCCGCCCCTCAACGGAAATAAAAACACAGGTCTTATAACCCCGATGTTTTGCCGATTCCAGGAGACCTTGGTCGGCGGACAGGACTATTTCACCACTGTTGATGCCGTCAAGGTCTTCTATCCGTTTTATTTCTGTAATCAGTTCCGTTTTCAGGGGATAATGTCCCTTGCGGCGCTGTTCTATACTTACAACCACTTTTTGGATAGGGGAGTTATTGACAAGGCTCCAGATGGCCTGACGTTCTAAAGGCACTCCTCTTCCGTCAAACCATACTTCCCGCAAATAATTTTCTTTTCTATTGTCTTTATTACCCAATTATATCAACTCCGGAGCAAAATTTTTCATTGAAAGTTCCCTTTTCCGTATTTTATGAAAACCTTCTTTAATATTTTATTCTTTTAACTTTTTTTACGTGCTTGGCTAATTATGTTTACCAGGCGTCATTTAGCTATTTGGGATGCAGATTAGGACACGTGGGAAGACTCTCTGGCCAGAAGGCGAGTTTTTCACAATTCTTTATATTATGGAATATTTATTATATTGGACCAAAGTAATTTAATTTTCATCAAGAGGAGGAAGAATAATGGCTGATAAAAAGCCAGCGACTCCCGAAGAGGTTTTTGCCGAAGCGGTAAACCTCCATAAACTGGGGGTAAACGGTGACAAAGAAGCGGTCCAAAAGGCCCATAAAATGCTTAAAGAAATTTGCGCTGCAGACCCCCAAAACTGTCTGGCTGAAGCATATTTAGGAAGCGCTACAGCCCTGTTGGGCCGGGACGAAATTGACCCCGACAAAAGATTCAAACTGGTTTTGCAAGGCCTGAAAATACTGGACCGGGCTGTTTCCAAAGAACCCGAACATATCGGGATCCGTATATTGCGGGGTTCAGTATGTTACAACCTTCCGGATTTTTATTTCCACCGTCTCACCACGGCAGCTGAAGACTTTAGTTACCTGGTATCCAGGTATGAGGCAGACAAAAAAATTTTCTCCCAGGATTTTTATTGGAAAATCCTGTTTGATTTAGGGTCAGCATATAAACAACTTCAACGCAGCAAGGAATCAGAATCGATATGGGGAAAACTTTGGTCTGTAACCACGGACCCTAAATATAAGGAACTCCTTAGACAGGAAGGGTTTAAGGTTGATACCGAATTTCCGAGCGGACAAAAATCCCGGCAATTCAGGAGGAGAAATCATGGCCTTTAGTAAAGCTGTAACTCTTGAAGACTTTTTTGCCGAAGCTGTAAACCTGCATAAACTTGGTGTAGATGGTGACAAAGAAGCGGTCCAAAAGGCCCATAGAATGTTCAAAACTATATGCAATTTTTACCCCCAAAACTATCTGGCTCAAGCCTATTTAGGAAACACTATAATCTTATTGGGCCGGGACGAAGATTATCCCTACAAAAGATCCAGGCTGGCCCGGAAAGGCCTGAAAATACTGGACCGGGCTGTTTCCAAAGAACCCGAAAATACCGAGATAGGTTTATTGCGGGATTTGGCAGATAAGGAACTCCGTATACAGGAAGGAGTTGTTATTACTAATTCAGGCGTCGAAACCGAAGAAGAGCCGGAAACCTGTTTATCGGACGATAGCAAAAAACAGTTAGAAGAAGCTAAAGAACTGCACCGACGCGCCTTGGCCGGTGATAAGGAGGCCACCCAAAAAGCATTTGCCTTCTTCGAGCAGGCCCACAGGGAAAATCCTGATGACCATCTGATTCTGGCTTATTATGCAGACTGCCTATCTATGGTGGGCCGGGATTCCGCTGATCATAGTTTATTATTCGGCAATGCTATTAAAGCCATGATGCACTTTGACAAAGCCGTAAACGGCAGTTCCGACAACATTGAGATCAGGCTATTAAGGGCTAACCACAGTTACAGGCTCCCGGAAGGATTTTTCCGGCGTTCGGCCACCGCTATTGGGGACTATGAGTATTTAATCCAGCGATATGAGCGGGACAATAGTATTTTTGATAAAGAAACCTATCTCCGGATCATGGATAACTTGGGTAAGGTCTATGAACGCCTGGGAATAAACGAAGAAGCCCAGTTGGTTTGGGACAAACTCTTCTCACTGACCGGTGATACAAAATACCAGGCCCTGTCGAAAAACAGTGGAGAAGAAACTCACTTTGATCCTGTTAAAGCACGTTCCATGACCTGGAAACAGGCTCTTCAGGAAGGTATCCGGCTTCACCGTCTTGCAGTGGCCGGTAATAAGAAAGCAGCCAGAATAGCTGCAGCATTACTGGAAGGATTATACAAAGCTAATCCCAATAATACCCTTGCCGAGGGTTATTATGGCAGCAGCGTGGCTTTGGTCGGGCGGAATTCCGGGAATCCCAGTGTTATGTTCAGCCATGGCATCAAGGGACTTAAGCTTCTTAACAAGGCCGTTGCCCGTGATTCGCAGAACCCCCAATTAAGACTACTGCGCGGTTATTTGGCCTATAACCTTCCCGAAACTTTCTTCCACTTAAGCAAAACGGCTATCGAAGACTTCAGATTTTTGATCCAGGCCTATGATAAGAACAAAAGTATAATTTCAAGAGAACTGTATTGGCAAATCCTTCATGACCTAGGTGCAGCTTACCAGCGGCTTGGGGATAACGTGAGGGCCAGGAAAATATGGTCAAAACTGGTGAAAGAATCTAAGGATCCCAAATACCAGGTCTTACTTTTATAAAACACTTAAAGCCCCTGGCCTGGCAGGGGCTTTACTGTGTATCAATGATTTACTCCTGTTTCTCCGGTACTTCTAGTTTTTCTTGGTTCTCTTGTTTCTTTTCTTTCTTTTCTTTTTTTCCTTTTTTTTCTACTTTAAGATATTGGCTGGGATTGTATTTGGGTTCGCTCTTTGGTTTATCTTTTTTAGATTTTTTAGTCTGGTAAGTACCGTTGTAAGAAGCTCCGGTTGCATAACCGTCTCCTCTGGCAGAACCATCGAGGCCGTATTCTTTACACAGGTCTTCTATTTTGTTTTTTAATTCTTCTGCTTCTTGGGCCCCGGCTTTATCAGCATTAATGGTAAACATAACCCGCATTTTTGAATACCCCCTTTCTAAAAAATGTTTTCCAGCCTCTTTTAAATTACTGGGAGATATTTGTTCTTTAATAAAATATGCGGATAGTATTAGAGATGTTAACATAAAATTTATCCGCGTACATAAAAAAGAAAAAAGTTTTTTAATTATCCGGATGACTTTCTGTCTCGGTCGATTTTGCCCACGGGCAGACCAGTTTTTCCAACCAGGCTACAATTGAGAAAAGGCCTATTCCAAGTAACGCCAGGATGGTCACTACTGAGAAAGTCAGCGGGCCCTTCAGTTGGGAAGTCGCAATTAACAAGGAATAACCCAGCCCCCGGTCTGCATTAACGAACTCGCTGATTATAGCTCCAATGACGGCCAAGCTGACGGATACCCGCAGGCCGTTGAACAGATATGGGAGGGCGGCGGGAAACCTGATCTTCAGGAATGACTGAAACCAGTTTGCCCCCATTACGTCTGCCAACTCCAACAACTCCCGGTTCGTCGATTGCAGCCCGGAGACCGTGCCCACCATAATCGGAAAGAAACACAGCAAAAAGACCAAGGCAATCTTTGATAACTGGCCAAGCCCCAGCCAGACCACCAGTATAGGAGCGATTGCAACTTTAGGTATCGCCTGAGTGGCAACCAGAAGTTTATATAATGTTTTTTCCAGCACAGGGGAGAAGGCGATGATAATCCCCAGGAGTAGTCCCCCCCCGAAGGCCAGGGCGAATCCCAATATAATCTCGCCTAAGGTCACCAGACTGTGTTCCCAGAGATACGCGGCAGACCGGTACATCTCGGATATGATCGCTTTGGGCGACGGGAGGAGCCACTGGGGAATCTTGAAAAAGTATACCAGCAGTTCCCAAAATACGACCACAACACTCATACTCAGGATGGTCATAGCGAGTTCATTGTCACAGAACCTTTTCCAACGATTGTTCATTTCTTTGACTCCTTTACAACGCGTTTAAGCCGAGAAGTTGATGGATGGTTTTTGCACAATTGCTGAAGGATTGCTCATAAAGATGTTCTTCCTTTCTAGGCCTGGGCAGCGGCACGTCGATAATGGAGGCAATTCTCCCGGGTCTCGAGGTCATTACCACTACCCGGTCGGCGAGAAACACCGCTTCTTGAATGTTATGGGTAACAAACAACACTGTATTTTTCTTCATGCTCCAGATTTCGAGCAGTAAACGGGTAAGTTCGAACCGGGTAATTGCGTCGAGGGCCGCGAAAGGTTCATCCATCAGTAAAATTTTCGGATCGGAAATCAGCGCCCGGCAAATGGAGACGCGCTGTTGCATACCGTAGGAAAGCTCTCTCGGATTCCGGTTAATGAATTTTTTCAGTCCGACCAGGCCAAGTAATTCCTTCGCTAAGGCCCGGGCCTTGCGCAGGTCCTGCCCTTTTATCTCGCAGGGCAGGAGCACGTTGTTTAGTACCGTGCGCCAGGGAAGCAGAGCCGGCTGTTGAAACACCATCCCCAGCAACTGCCGGTGTGAATTCTTAAAGGGAATGCCTTGTATAGTGATGCGTCCCTTCGAGGGCTTGAGTATACCGGATATCAATTTGAGCATCGTCGTTTTTCCGCAACCGCTCGGTCCGACGATGGCGATAAATTCTCTGTCCTGTACTTCCAGGTCAATTTTACCGAGTGCTGCTATGGTCTGATTAGGGGCCAGCCAATAGGTCTTTTCCACACCCTCTAAGGAAAGCAGCGCGGGCATTTGTATCACTCCTCGGTTCAGTTGAACGTCATGAAACTGTCAGACCCGTCAGCTCCCGGATATTGCCGCCGAGGACTTTGTCCAGATCGCTATCTTTAAGGTCCAGCAGGTTAATCTTGGTCAGCTCGACCTTGGGATGGGAGAGGGGAAATTCCGAGCCGAAGATGACTTTACCCGGTCCGGCTTTGGATACAGCCTGCTTAATATGCAAAAAGCTGCCACTTGATGTTTCCAGGAAAAAGTTATCCAGTTCTATGGCTGCCTTCAGACCTTCCTGGTCGGCGGGACCGAATCCCATGTGCCCAAGGATAAAGTTAGTCCGGGGAAACTGCCGGGCCAGGGCGATGAACCTGGCGGTAGAAGCCCCGGGACTATACACTACGTGAGAATATACGGGAAAACCGTACTCGCCGCAGCAGGCCGCCAGTTCAGCTACAGACCTGCTGGCAAAGGAAAACTGGTGCGTTAAGGGCGATAGTTTTAACCCGCGAAAGCCCTGTTGAAACCTTTGTTCCAATTCGTTGACGGCGTTTTCCGTGTGAGGGTCAATCATGGCGAAGCCGATAAGAGTAGGCTGATGAGCCTTACAGGCCTCGGCGACATAAGGATTGTTAGGGATTAAGTTTTCCGGTTTGGCCCGCCCGGAGATATATTCACTCATCTTTCTTACGTCGAACGTACCGCCGGGGACGACTATGCCCCGCTGGATGCCTGCATCCTTTAGTTGGGCAAGGTAAAGTTCCACATTGCCGTAAGTGGTATCGGAAATATGCGCGTGAGCATCGATAATCATAATCATTCCTCCTATTCGCGGACTACGCGGACCGTTTTTGGTCCGGGTCGCGGCAGTTTCGTTACGAACTCAAATTCACAGGGGATACCAATGGCAAATTCCATCTTGCTGGCCAGTTTATCGGCCAGTTCCGGTGCAGGGTCAACGCCGGGTGCCAGTTCGGTGCGGATTTTTAACCGGTCATTGTTGTCCGGCTTGACTACGAATTGATACCAGTTCCCCACCTCCGGCAGCCGCATCAGAAAATTTTCCAGATAGAACGGGGAATAAGCTTTACCCTTTAAGACTATTTGGTCGGCCAGCCGCCCCCGCAGGAATAAACGTTCCAGCGTCACTCCGCAGGGGCAGGGTTTGGGATCGAGGGAACCTAAATCCTGGGTGCGGTAGCGGATCAAAGGTATATCGAAACGCAGTAAACAGGTAATAACAATTTCACCAGTCTCTCCCGGTTCCAGGACTTTCCCCGTTTTGGGATCAACTATTTCCACCAAAAGATGGCCCTGGGCGATGTGATAGCCGTTATGGGCATCGCATTCAATGCCGATGGCGCCGCATTCCGTGGAACCGCAGCTAAAATTGACCGTCGTTCCCCAGATTTTTTCAACCCGCTTCCGGAAAGCCGGGGAGCAGCCTTCACCCCCCAGCCACATTTTCTTCAGGCGAAGGCTGGTGAGGTCAAAAGAGGCTTCAGCCGCCGCTTCGGCGAGGGTGATAGCGTAAGAAGGAGAAGTGGCCACGATGGTAGGTTTTAAATCACGCATTAATTTGACAGTTTTTTCCGGTGTTGAATAAGCGCCGCCTTTGCCGACCGGTACGACAGCCGCCTGGTGACCGACCAAAAACCTGTAGTGAAACCCCAGGCCGGCCGAGCTCATTTCGTAGGGCAAGGCAACAAAGCACAAATCTTCCTGCGCGACAGGGTGAAGCTGGGGATAAATGATGGCATGGCTGAGGTAATATTCCTTCCAGGTATGCATTATGTAAATTGGTTGCCCCCCTGTGGTACCGCTGGAGACATGAATCTGGCTGACATCCTTTTTCTCACAGGCCAGGAGCGCCCAAGGGTCATGGCGTAGTTCGTCTTTGGTGGTAAAAGGCATTTTGGCCAGATCACTCAGACTGTTGATATCCTGTGGTTTAACTCCGGCCCGGGTCATTTTTTGCCGGTAAAAAGGTGAATTTTCATAGGCCCGGGTTACCACTTCCTGTAAGGCTTCTTTTTGGAATTCGCTCAGCCTTGTCAAAGGCATCTGGTCGGGACAGGCCGACTGAGAAAAGTAACGTTTTATCACGGGTGGCAAGGTTTCTTCGCGGATGCGTTTTTCAAAACGAGAAGTCATTTTGTCTTCACTCCTTAAGGGCCAAGATTTTACAGCTGAAATTCCATTACTCTACACTCCATTTGTTTAAATGTTTTTAACGCTGTTTAAGCGGCCAGTTTTGCGGCCGGTTCCGGAGCATAAACCACTTGTGGCTGACTATTTCTTGGGAGGATAGATCGGCTCTTCCGGCAGGAACTCTGTAGTATAGACCGTCTCCGGAGCAATTTCTTTTTGAATGTTATAAGCGTCCAAAGATAAATCGATGGTTCTGGTCATCTTATCTCTAGAGATCCAACCGAGCCCCTTTTCCAGGGATTCATCGCTGACCACAGTACCTTGTTCCACTTCTATCTGCCAGGATTTGACGGCGACATTGGCATCGGTTTCGGGTACGTACTTCTTGAGGATCTCGCCGACCTCTGAAGGGTGCTCAAGACAGTACCTGACCCCTTTCAGGTATCCGGCCACGAATCGCCGTACCAGATCCGGATTCTGGGCGATGGTATCCTCGTGGACGATTATCGATAAGCCGTAGCGGTCTATGTTGGCATCTTGCTTAAACGAGAAGAACTGTACGGGTACCCCGAGTTTCTCCAGTACCGGAATAGTACGGTTATCTTGAAGCCAGGCATCTGCTTCGCCCCGGACAAAGACCGCTTTCTGCAGCGTCATATCTACGATTTTCCACTGGACCTTGCTCTGCTCAATCCCGGTAGCCCGGGCGAAGGCCGGGAAGAAGAGTCGTAAAGCTGAATTGGGTGAACTGACAATCGTTTTCCCTTCAAGGTCCTTAGGCTGCTTGATGCCGCTGGATTTATGATAGAAGATGAGGACAGGAAAATAAGTTTGGTAGTTGGCGACGGCTTTTACCTTAATGTCTTCCTTGGCCCTCGCCATTATAAGGGCGCCAATGTCGGCCAGGCCGAATTCCGCTTTTTTTGTTGCTATCTTGGCAATGGTATCGGTTGAACCATAGCCCCTGATGACCTTGACGTCGAGATTCTGTTCGGCCCAGAATCCTTTATCCAGGGCCGCCCAGTAAACAGGATAATCCGGCAGGTGGTGTAAATTGAAAACGACCTTATCCGGCGGCGCGCTTTTTTGGGAGGGCGGCGCCTCTTTTGAATGAGTTTCTCCCTGCCGGGGTGATTCTTGGGGGCTGCACCCAGATGTCCCTATTGCCACAGAAACGCACAATAATAAAATAACGAGGCAGAAAAATAATTTACGTGCCATTTCTTTTGCTCCTTTCATTTATTTACTTAAATCCAATCTAAGGTTATGAACAGGCCCGGGGCAACATAAGGGTTTTACCTTCTTTATAATATATTTCGGATATTTAATTTCTGTTATTGAAATCTTCTGTCCTCGGTTGTCAGCAGCGCTACGGGTTAAGTTCAAACGGCCCGCCCCGGGCTTTTTGGTTTTTGGCAGGATTATCCCTGCCGCGCATAGAAATACCAAATTTACGGAGGTTTAATTTTTGACAGGGTGGTCAGCGCATGCACAGGAAGACAGTTATACTAATCCAAATCATTTTTCTTATGGTCCTGCTCCTGCTGTCCGGCTGTTCCGGTAGGCTGCCTTCCGTTGGGGAGAAGCACCCGTATAAAAGGGATGTCACGCTGACCAGGACCGGGGTCGACGATCTGGCTGCCCTGGCAAAAAAAGTTAAAAAAAACAGAGAGCTTGATTCGGAACCTCTTGTTTATTCCAATGGAGGAATGAAAATTGGTGCTGCTTTTTCTTTTTTTGGTTGTTCCGTTTGCCCTGTTTGTAGGCGGAGCCTATGTTTTTGATTACCCTGTTACCCTGGGCGTGTTGTATGGCTTTAATCTTGCCCTTATGTACCAGGTCCTGTGGGCGAGGCAGTTCTGAATGATTATGAGAAAAAGGTGCTGGCATGGAAAGGCACTTACGTATTTTCTTTACTGCTCCTGGCAGTTGCCCTGGTGATATTTCTGGCCGTGAGTATATTTTTGGGGATAGGACAGGAGGTTTTCCTGTGATTAAAATCACCAGAAAGACTGTCATCCAACAAATTGAAAAAATGCTGACCGGCCAGTTGTCGAAGGAAGAGATTGGCTGGTGGGCTTACGACCTGTTAATGGAAGAAGGTTTGGAATACGAGCCGGGGTTTGAAAAACTCCTGGATGACGTATTACGTTCCCTTCATTATTTCCAGGACACTGACCCTATAATGCAGCAGTTTTACCCGGAAACCGAGGAAATTCTCTACTACCTGAAATGCCTCAAGGGTGAGGAAATCTACCAGCGTTCGAAGGTAATTCACTGGCGAGTTTAGCAGGATTCCGGCATTTATGGCAGGGGGTGACCGCATGAAAACCGCGGACATTCAGCAAGTGATGTTCAGGCTGATAACAGAAACCGGTAAGACGAATGTTATTGAATTGACCCCGGGGCAGATTATAAGTGTTCTCTTAAAAGAGGTTCTGGGAAACATGGCTGTGCTGGCTTATCAGGGCAAGGACATTTTGGCCAGGCTTGATGTGGAAGTGCCGGCCGGGGAACGGCTGAAATGTCTTGTGGAAGGAGAGAAAAACGGCCAAATCGTACTAAGGGTTATCAGCGGAAACCGGGAGGAAATTAGCGCCCAGGCGCTCAAAAATATTTTAAAAAGTCTGGGGCTGGCCGACGACAAGAGCAACCTCCGGCTGGTCACCGAAATGGTGAAGCAGGAGATGCCCCTGGCCCCTGACGCTGCCAGAATGCTGTCCGCCTTTGTCCGCACTTTAAATCTTTCGGAGAATGAGATATGGATTCCGGTGTTTATGTACAACAAGGGGATTGCTCTTACCAGAGAGATGTATCAGGCTGTCAGGGAATTATTTTCCGATATGAAATACCTCCAAACCGAACTGAACAAGCTTATAGGCGAAGTCCAAAACCTTGCCTCCACGGCGAAACCTGGCAGCCAACCGGCTGTTCTTGCGGCAGACATTAATCAGGTTCTAAAGGGTCTTTATCTTAACGATACCGATGGGCCGGAAGTCATAGCGTCCAAACTGGCGGCCGTTTTACAGCAACTCTACCTTTTTCAACCTGAAACCACCCGGGACGGTACCGGCTTGCAATCAGCTGCCGATCAGGTCAGGGCATTTATGGCTGGTACGATTCCTGCCGCCGGTCAGGCTGGCAGTTCCCCCAACGCCGCAGTTCCTGTCCAATCAGAGACTGTACAGCAGCCTGCTGCCGGCCAGGCTTCCGGGCAGCCAAGTCCTGCGCAAATAATTACCCGTTTGGCAGACCTCGCTGAGAGAACCACCCTGTCAATTGACAAGGAGGCAAGAAACCAGATGTTGATCCGGGTCCGTGCGCTGTTGGACGGATCAAACAACGAAGAGACTGCAATGCCTGACCTTCTGCCAATGCTGAAAAAACTGGCTGCCGTTTTGACGGAAAAGGGAGGACAGGAGTACAGCGCACTGGTCCAGTTGGCCAGGAACATGGCCGGGAAACTGGAATTAATCCGGGGTTTTAACAGCATGCCGGAAGCCGGCCGGGAAGGAATGGTAATTGTTTATTCCAGCGTCCGGTATGACAACAGGGAAGAGCCGCTGAGGATGGTTATCACTTACCGCCATGGCGGTAAAAATAAAAAACGCGACTTTTCCAACTGCAAGGTGGAAATCAAATTGAATACACCCTTTTTGGGATTGGTCAGGTGCGAAGTTCATATTAACCACAGGAATCTTGCCCTGCAGTTTACAGCCGGGAGCGAACAGGCCGGCAGGATTATCGACAGCGCCAGAGACATCCTGTTTGAACGTTTGAGGGAAATGCGGTATTCTGTCAAAATATCTTCCTGTAAAGTGGAGTCAGGTGAAGAAGCCGTTTATTTACCGGGCCATACCCATGATATTCCCGGGCTGTATAAAATAAACCTGCGGGTATGAAGCGTGAAAGGGAGAAACAGAATGACAGGCCGGCGTAAGAGTGAGAAAGAAAAACTAGCTATAGCCCTTGGTTATGAGAAAGACACAATGAGCGCTCCACAGGTCATGGCGAAGGGAAGAGGGTACATCGCAGAGCGTATTTTGGAAATAGCCAGGGAACACAACATACCGGTGGAAAGGGACCCGGTACTGGCAGAAGCTTTGGGGCAGCTGGACCTGGGCCAGGAAATCCCGCCTGAACTGTACCAGGTAGTAGCTGAGATACTTGCCTTCATCATGGAGACAGACCGGCGCTACGGGAAAAAGAACGGCTGAGTGTAAGGGGCTGTCCCATAAGTTTGACGGGCAGGAACACACCTGCCCGTCCTTCTTAATTTTCCAGTACTTTGTCAACAAACCCCTATGGGACAGCCCTATTACATTTTTTTATCCTCTTCTTCCACTGACTTGATTTTTTCTTCCAGGTCCTTGGAGGCGACAGAAATCAACAGTTCTTTGGTCTTGCCGGCTTTCTGGGCCATCTCAATTGTTTCCCGGGATACTTCTTTGTCCTTTTCCAGGATTATGTTACCGTCATCATCAGTTACTGTTTTTCCTGCCGGCAGGCCCAATAATGTTTCAATTTCATCTTCGGCCAAAGGTGTTTCAGGCTTGTTCCTGATGGCCTGTAATCGTTCCGTCCACCATTCGTAAGAGGATTTTAACTGTTCTCTCTTTTCTGTTACAATTTCCGTCGATTTGGAGAGCAGTTCTTTCCCCTTATCCTTGCCGCTCTTGGCAGCTTCTTTCAGGCTTTCTCCGACTGTTTTGGACAATTCCAAAGTCTTGGCCCGGGTTTTATCCCAGATCTTCTCAAAGTCGTCTTTCCACTGTTCCAGGTCTTCTTTCAGGAGATCGATGTTGTCCTGCAGGCCGCTTTCTTCTTTTTGAATGGTGCTTTCGATGTCACTCACACCAATGATGACATCTGTTCCGATTTTGTCAATGCTGCCGGCAGGGATGCTGGCCCGGCCTTTGAACAGGTTTTTGATCAGACCTCCTGACAAGATGTATTTCTCAATTTTCCCCGTTTCTTTATTAAAGCAAAAATCGTCAATTGTTCCGACCAGTTTTCCTTGGGGAGTAATTATCCGCATGTCATAAATATTGTAATCCTTCGCCAGTTTTTCGACAGTTGGGAGGTTTTCTAACGGAACCACCTGTCCGGCCCGCTGGATTGTTACGGCGTAGTCCCCAAATGAGTTGACAGCTTCAAACTCCAGGCCCTTTTCCCCTTTAAACCATCCTTTGACATTGACAAGAAGGCCGGCAACAGTTGCCCGGACAGGGTCCACGATCACCCTTGCCACGGTTCCAACTTCTTCTCCCTGTAAGGAGATCACCGGTTTGCCCACGAGGTCCTGTGTTTTTATAAGGCCGGCGTTCTGCCCATTGTTCATTTTAATGCCCCCTTTCCAATAAATTTTACTTTAATCAAAAAATATTAGTTGTTTTTGTCATTTAATCCTGCCAGATGCAGAATATTTTTTGCGGTTAAAAGAAAAGCAACCGCTTGTCCGGCGGATGCTTTTCCTCTTTGAGCAGGTGCTGCCATCTATTTTACCTGTTAATGGGTTTCCACGTCCTGGGCTCCGTTTCTGCGGAGAATGTCAGCCGCGGAATTAATCTTATTTTCGTCGGCTTTAACGGTGGCCACAATCTTGCCTTCTCTGACTTTGCCTTCGTAGTATTCACCGCGTTCCCTGGGAATTCCCCAGTCCACCAGTCCTCCGGCAATACCGCCGGTAGCGGCTCCGGAAAGCATTCCGGCGATTGGACCGGCGGCAATTATGGGACCTAACCCCGGAATTGCCAGGGCGCCCGCGCCGACAGCCAGTCCGGCGATACCGCCTACGACTCCGCCGGTGGTTGCTCCTTCGGTCAGGGAGTCTCCGCCAAACATAACACTGTTTTCGTCCACGTCGGTGGCTGCCCGATCATCTCTGGCCAGGATGGAGATCTCGTTTTCAAATCCGCTGCCGCGCAGTTCGGATACTGCTTTTTCCGCCTGCTCGCGTGATGTAAACACTCCTATAACGGTTTTAAGCAAATTTATTACCTCCTTTAATGTTTTGGGCCACATTTTATATTTCCACTTTCCCGGGAACATTATGTGGGATAGAATTAAGCGAAAGGGTTAAAAAAATATTTATTTTTTTATAAATTCTGTTATAATATTCATGTGTTATTTTTGGACACAATTGGTTTTACATACTGTTGCAGGAGGAATGAACATGCTGCCAACGCCGAAAAAGTATTTCCTGACGGCGGCTGCCGCCGAAGGGAAAAGCAAGCTAACCGCATTTGATAATGCCCTGCTGAAAGCGAGAATAGGTAATGTAAATCTGATTAGAGTAAGCAGTATTCTTCCGCCGGAGGCCGAGTTGGATGAGAACCTGGAAATACCTGCCGGTTCGCTGGTTCCCACAGCTTACGGCTCAATCATAAGCGATGTACCCGGTGAAATAATTTCCGCGGCAGTGGCTGTCGGTTTGTCGGAAGACAGTTTTGGAGTGATCATGGAGTTTTCCGGCAGGTGCACAAAGGACAAGGCGGAAGAAGTTATAAAGGAAATGGTCCGGGAGGCCTTTGCCACCCGGGAAAAGCCCTTGCAGGAAATAAAGGTGGCGGCGGTGGAACACAAGGTGGAAAAGTTAGGTTGCGCTTTTGCCGCAGTGCCTTTATGGTACTGATAAATTACAGGGGGGCCGAGAGGCGTCTCCCTTTTGTTTTAAGGAGGCAGTAAAGAAATGGAACTGTGGTACACGGAAAAACAAACCGAAAATGTCGGGATAACATGCAAGACGTCTAAGACCCTGCATGTGGAAAAAACGGAGTTTCAGCATATAGCGGTAATCGATACTATGCAGTTTGGCAGGATGCTGGTGCTGGACGGGATGGTTCAGACAACGATCGAGGATGAATTTGTCTATCATGAAATGATAACCCATGTTCCTCTGAACACCCACCCCAGCCCGAAAAATGTATTGGTTATCGGCGGGGGAGACGGCGGGGCGATCAGGGAAATCGTGAAACATCCTTCTGTGGAACGTGCTGTTCTGGTGGAGATTGACCGCCGGGTAGTGGAGGTTTCACGGGAATACCTGCCTGAGATCAGCTCCGGTCTCGATAACCCCAAAGTAAACGTAATTTACGATGACGGGATTAAACATGTCAAGGAAAATCCGAATACTTATGATGTAATCATTGTGGACTCCACGGAACCTGTCGGCCCTGCAGTGGAGCTGTTTTCCGGGGATTTTTACAGGTCTGTGGACAATGCCCTGAAAGAGGACGGGCTTTTTGTGGCCCAGACCGAGTCGCCGTTTTTTAATAGAGACCTGATCAAACACTGTTACCGGGAAATATCCGGGGTATTTCCCTTGACAAAGCTGTATTTAGCCAGTGTTCCCACGTATCCCAGCGGTTTGTGGTCATTTACCATGGGGTCCAAAAAATATGACCCGGAAAGCATAAACAGTTCAAGTATTCCGGGTTACCCGACAAAATACTATACCGGGGAACTCCATAAAGGGGCTTTTATCCTGCCCAGGTTTGTGCAAGACCTTTTAAAATAGAAGGCTGTGGGGAGGTGCGTACGGTGAACCTGGTGGAACGGTTCAACAATTTCATGGGAAGCAATGAGTCATATGAAGACGCCGATTCGGTTATTATTGGTGTGCCGATGGACTTTACAACCAGCTATAGGCCCGGTTCCCGCTTTGCGCCCCAGGCTGTCCGCAATGTATCGTATGTCCTGGAAGAATACAGCGTTTATGCGGAACGGGACCTCGCCGATTACTGTTATTATGACTGGGGTGATGTGAACCTTCCTTTGGGCAATGTCTCTGAGAGCCTGGACAGGATTGCCCGGGTGGCGGCGCATGTCTTCAATGACCACAAATTCCCCATTTTTATCGGAGGGGAACACTTGATTTCCTATCCGGTTATCAGAGAGGCGTATAAAAAGCACCCCAACCTGGCCGTTATTCAGCTGGATGCCCATGCCGACCTCCGGACAGAGTATCTGGGAGAAACTAACTCCCATGCCACGGTTATGAGAAAAGTCAGTGAAACCATCGGCGGGGGAAACCTCTACCAGTTCGGCATCCGTTCCGGAACCAGGGAAGAATTGTTATATGCCAGGGAAAATACCAATCTCTATTTAGAGGAGGTTGCCGGGCCTCTCCAGAATGTGGTCCGGGGTTTAGGCAGCCGGCCTGTGTATATTACGGTTGATATCGATGTGGTGGACCCTGCATTTGCGCCCGGCACGGGAACGCCGGAGCCGGGGGGCATTACAGCCAGGGAGCTTATTCAATCAATCCATCTTATGCGAGGTTTAAATGTGGTGGGAATGGATATCGTGGAAATTATGCCGGTTTTCGACCAGTCGGAAAGAACCGCTTTGTTAGGGGCAAAAGTAATCCGGGAAAGCATCCTCGGGTTTACCAAACCACGCCGAAGATAAAAGTGCCGAAAATATTTTTGCCATTGACAAATAGCGGAGTATAGGCTACGATAAATCAAGAAATTATATAAGGAGGATTTGCCTATGTGTGAGTGCTGTTCCCAGCATGCGGCCGACCACCAGGGACATATCCATATCAATAATGTAGACTGTGACGATTGCTTCAGGGAACTGCGGGATGTTTTGGCGGATGTCCCCGGCGTTGTCAGTGTAGAATTTGTCAGGGATGCTGAACAGGCAAAGATAGTTTTTGATAAAAGAATCTTAGAAATAACCGGGCTGGAGCAAATTCTGTTTAAAAACGGGTTTGCCGTCTCATAGCGAGAATCATGGACATTTTAACAGAAAAGACCGGATAATTGCAGGAAAGCGGAGATACTGAAACTAATTTGCCCTAAAAATCGGGTTTCTCCAAAAATTACATTTGACTTCTTTGCTGTAATTGTGTATACTTATTTTTGTCGACGCATCAAAAGGGCGATTAGCTCAGCTGGGAGAGCACCTGCCTTACAAGCAGGGGGTCGGCAGTTCGATCCTGTCATCGCC
>DYZU01000099.1 GCA_022735835.1 Thermincola sp.
GTCACATCCACGAAGGCATCCAGGGCCTCCCGGAGGGGGTGGTACCATACCCCGTAATAAACCAGTTCAGCGTATCGCTGGGCAATGAGGTCTTTATAGTGGAGAGTGTCCCGGTCAAGACACAGCAGTTCCAGTTCCCGGTGAGCCGCATATAAAACCGTGCCGCCGGGAGTTTCATATACCCCTCTTGATTTCATGCCGACGAGCCGGTTTTCCACCATGTCAACAATGCCTACCCCGTTCTCACCGGCTATTTTATTCAGAGTTTGGATCAGGGTCACCCCGTCCATGGCCTGGCCGTTCAGTTTAACCGGAATGCCCCGTTCAAACTCCAGTTCCACGTAGGTAGGTTTATCAGGCGCCTTTTCCGGTGGGGTGATCATCACCAGTATACTGTCCTTGGGCTCATTCCACGGGTCCTCCAGGTCTTCCCCCTCGTGGCTTAAGTGCCAGAGGTTGCGGTCCATACTGTAAGCATGGCCTTTTTTCACCGGAATCGGGATTCCCCTGGCCTCCGCATAGGCTATGGCGTCTTCCCGGGAGCGGATTTCCCACTCCCTCCAGGGGGCAATAATCTTAAGGTCAGGGGCCAGCGCCTTGACGGTCAGCTCAAACCTGACCTGGTCGTTGCCCTTGCCGGTAGCCCCGTGGGCGACGGCTTCGGCGCCCTCCTGGCGGGCAATCTCCACCAGCTTCCTGGCAATCAGGGGCCTGGCAAACGAGGTCCCCAGCAGGTATTTCCCCTCGTATACGGCGTGGGCCTTCAGGGTTGGCCAGATGAATTCATCCACAAATTCTTTCCTCACATCTTCTATGTAGATTTTGCTGGCCCCGGTTTTGATGGCTTTCTCCTTTAACGGTTCCAGTTCCTCGCCCTGGCCCAGGTCGGCAGCCATGGCTATGACCTCGTACCCGTAATTCTCCTTCAGCCAGGGGATGATAATGGAGGTATCAAGCCCTCCTGAATAAGCTAAGACAACCTTTTTGGACATGAATAAGACTCCCTTCGTACATATCATCTGTAAAGTGCCCAGTGATAAGTGGCTAGTCACTAACTATCCCATCGTCAGCGCCAGCACTGCCTTCTGGACATGCAGCCTGTTTTCGGCCTCGGCAAACACCACGGAGTTGGGCCCGTCGATCACTTCCTCCGTCACCTCTTCTCCCCGGTGGGCAGGCAGGCAGTGGAGGAAAATGTAATCAGGCTTGGCTCCTCTCACCAATTCGGCATTAACCTGGTAGGGCCGGAAGATTTTCAGGCGCTCGGCATGTTCGTCTTCCTGGCCCATACTGGCCCAGACATCGGTATAAACAATGTCGGCATCCTTAACAGCCGCCACAGGGTCGTCAATTATTTCAATCACTGCCCCACTGGCCCTGGCATCGGCCAGGGCCAGGTCAACAATTTGGGAGCTGGGCTCATACCCCCGGGGGGTGGCTACCGAGATATTCATCCCCACCTTGGCACAGCCATTCAGCAGGGAATGACAGACATTGTTCCCATCCCCTACATAAGCCAGCTTCAGCCCCTCCAGTTGGCCTTTATATTCAAGTATGGTCTGAAAATCGGCCAGGACCTGGCAGGGATGGTTCAGGTCCGTTAAACCGTTGATTACCGGGACATCCGCATATTTGGCCAGTTCCTCCACATCCGAATGGGCAAACGTCCTGATCATGATGCCATCCACATAGCGTGACAGGACCCGGGCCGTATCGGCTATGGTTTCCCCGCGGCCCAGCTGCAGCTCCTGGCCGCTTAAAAATAACGGGTACCCCCCCAGCTGGTACATGGCAACTTCAAAGGAAACCCTGGTCCTGGTGGAAGACTTGGTAAAAATCATGGCCAGGGTTTTGCCTCCCAAAACAGGATGGGGCACCCCCCGTTTCTGCTTGTCCTTAAGTTCGGAGGCCACTTTCAGTATCTCCATTATTTCTTCCCTGGTCAAAGCATGAAGGGCCAGAAGGTCCCTCCCTTTCAAACTTACCTGCGGAACGCTCATGGTCTTACCTCCTGTACGTTACTAGTTTACCTGAAGTCAGCAAACTATACAATAATCTTTCCTTTCACATGGGCCGTGAACTCGGCCATGGAAACAGGGCAAGGCTTTTCACCGCGGCGCAGGAATTCAAGAATGCGCAGGACTGCCCAAGCTGTATCAAGGGACGTAAAACACGGTACCCTGAATTCGGCTGCCGTCCTTCTGATGGTAAACCCCAGCCTGCCCGGTTCTTTGCCCTTGGTCGGGGTATTAATCACAAACTGGACCTGCCCCCGGCGAATCATCTCTATGGGCTCCGTCTGGCCGGTCAACGGTTTGACCTCAATGCCGCCGGCTGCCAGAGCCCTGGCTGTCTCCTCGGTAGCAAAGATGCTGAATCCCATTTCGGCATACTTTTTGAGGATAGGAAGGGATTCCTGCTTATCTTTGTCCGCTATGGCAGCCAGGACGGCTCCGGAGGTATTAAACCGCAAACCGGCAGACAGCATGGCTTTATACAGCGCATGGGCAAAGGAACGGTCAACGCCCATGACCTCACCTGTCGATTTCATTTCCGGGCCGAGAGACACCTCAACGCGGGTCAGTTTTTCAAACGAGAAAACCGGCGCTTTGACAGTCACGTGACCCGGCAAATCCCATAACCCGGTCGGGTAACCCAGTTCCCCGAGTTTCCGGCCCATCATGGCCCGGGCGGCTACGGAAACCATGGGCACCCCGGTCACTTTGCTCAAAATCGGTACGGTACGCGATGCCCTGGGATTGACTTCCAGAACATAGACCTGGCCCTCACCCACAACATACTGGATGTTGATTAAACCGCAAATTTTCAGGGCCTTGGAAATACGGGTGGTATAATTAACGATCAGGTCCTGTTCGCATGCCGTTAACGTCTGGGCCGGATAAACGGCGATACTGTCTCCCGAATGAACTCCGGCCCTCTCAACATGCTCCATGATGCCGGGAATAAGGATGTTTTCACCGTCTCCGATGGCGTCTACCTCAACTTCCTTGCCCCTGATATATTTATCCACCAGGACCGGGTGCCTGGGAGAAACCTGGACCGCACTTTCCATGTATTTGAGAAGCTGGTCGGTATTATGCACGATTTCCATGGCCCGGCCGCCGAGAACATATGAAGGCCTGACCAGGACCGGGTAACCCAGCTTCTCGGCAATAGCCCGGGCCTCTTCCACCGCAAATGCGGTCTTCCCTTCGGACTGGGGAATATTGAGGTTTCGGAGCAGCCGCTCAAACTTTTCGCGGTCTTCAGCTTCATCTATCTGTTCCACAGGGGTCCCCAGGATAGGGACCCCTGCTTCATAAAGGTCCCCTGCCAGGTTAATGGCTGTCTGCCCTCCGAACTGGACTATTACCCCCATTGGCTGTTCTTTATCAATAATATTCATGACATCTTCGAAAGTCAGAGGTTCAAAATAAAGCTTATCTGCTGTGTCAAAATCCGTGCTGACCGTTTCCGGGTTATTGTTGATGATGATTGATTCAACGTTTTCTTTCTGCAGACCCCAGACCGAGTGGACGGAACAGTAGTCAAACTCTATCCCCTGCCCGATGCGGATCGGCCCTGAGCCGAGGACAACAACCTTTTTCCCGCCGGAAACTTCCACCTCGTCTTCATCATCATAAGTAGAGTAGTAATACGGCGTCCCGGCCTCAAATTCGGCGGCACAGGTGTCCACCATTTTATAAACGGGAACAATACCGGCGCTCTTGCGCAGTGTACGGATTTCCCATTCGCTGCGACCGGTCAGCTGGGCAATGTTGTAGTCGGAAAAACCGCTTTCTTTGGCCCGCCTGAGCAAACCAATAGGGGGAATCCCGCCGCATTCCTGCAAAGCGCGTTCGATTTCCACGAGACTTTTGATTTTATTTAAGAACCAGTAATCTATCCCGGATAACTGGGCCACCTCCCGCACGGTCATATACCGCCTGAAGGCTTCAGCGATGACAAACAGCCGTTCGTCGTCACCGTTGGCCAGTTTGTCTTCAATTTCCATATCACTCCACAGCGCGGAATCTTTTAGACGCAGACCGTAGACACCTATCTCCAGGGAACGGATGGCTTTCATCAGAGCCGCCTCAAAACTCCGGTCAATGGCCATAACTTCGCCGGTGGCCTTCATCTGGGTCCCCAGTCTCCGGTCGGCGGTGACAAACTTGTCAAAGGGCCAGCGCGGGATTTTCACCACCACATAATCCAAAGCCGGCTCAAAACAAGCGGTTGTTTTGCCGGTGACGGGGTTTGTAATCTCGTCCAGATGCAGGCCGATGGCAATTTTGGCAGCCATTTTGGCGATAGGATAGCCGGTGGCTTTGGAAGCCAGAGCACTGGAACGGCTCACGCGGGGATTGACCTCAATGACCACGTAATTCATGCTGTTGGTGTCAAGGGCAAACTGGACGTTACATCCTCCCTCGATTTTAAGCGCCCGGATAATCTTCAGGGAAGCAGTCCGCAGCATCTGGTATTCTTTGTCACACAGGGTTTGGGACGGAGCCACCACTATGCTGTCTCCGGTATGAACGCCGACGGGGTCAAGGTTTTCCATGTTGCATATAGTAATGCAGTTATCGGCGCTGTCCCTCATAACCTCGTATTCGATTTCCTTCCACCCGGCCACGCTTCGCTCCAGCAGCGCCTGCCCGATCAGGCTGGCGTGCAGCCCCCTGGTAACAGTGTCAACCAACTCGGTTTCGTTCCGGGCAATGCCTCCTCCTGTTCCCCCCAGTGTGTAGGCCGGGCGGATAATAAGAGGGTACCCAACCTTTTCGGCGAACTCCAGAGCCTCACTAACATCGGAAACTATAGCGCTCTCCGGAATCGGTTCCCCGATCTTAAGCATCAGTTCCTTGAACATCTCCCGGTCTTCGGCCCTTTTGATGGCTTCCAGGGAGGTCCCCAGAAGGGCTACCCCCTCCTCATTGAGGATGCCTTTCTCCGCCAGTTCCACAGCGATATTAAGACCGGTCTGGCCTCCCAGGGTAGGCAGCAGCCCATCCGGTTTTGCAAGCCGGATTATCTTGGCCACACTCTCCCAGGTCAGCGGTTCGATATAAACCTGGTCGGCTATATGCCCGTCAGTCATGATTGTTGCCGGGTTACTGTTCACCAGCACCACTTCCAGCCCCTCTTCTTTCAGGGCTTTGCAGGCCTGGGTTCCGGCATAGTCAAATTCGGCGGCCTGGCCGATTATGATCGGGCCTGACCCGATTACCAAAACCTTTTTGATGTCGCTCCGTTTCGGCATAGTATTCCTTCTCTCCCCGCTAAATTTCGGACATTACTTCATCAAGCACCTTTACAGCATTATCAATGTCTTCTCCGGTGATGACCAGGGGCGGGATAAACCGCAGGA
>DYZU01000100.1 GCA_022735835.1 Thermincola sp.
CTGCCAAACGCCAAGTTCTGCCATCGGTGCGGTGCCACCGTCAGGCCCATCCTAAAACCAAAGCCAGCGATTCCGCCAATTGCGCCTCCTCCTTACAAGTCGCCAATCGCCGAAACGTACTACGAGGTGATCAGGCCGGCGGCGGAGGAGAAGCTCGAGGGAGCGAGAGTAAAGCGCCGCGGGGTACCGACGAAGCCTTTCGAGGAAAGGTAATAAAAAAGGCATGGTCAAAAACAATTGGAGATGATACCATCCCAAAGTGTAAAAAGTGTGGGACGCTGGCCCCCCCGATGCCTATTTTTGTCCAGAGTGTGGGGCCAAACTGATTGAGGTTCCTACACTTCCGCAAAAACCAACCCACGTAATCAAACCCAAAGGTGAGCGGACAATCGTGACAATGGGCGCGGTAGTCATTATTATTGCTGGAGGGGTTCTATTTGCTTATTTACTGACAAGAGAGAGTCCGAGGTACCAACCAGAAAAGAAAGTCACCATTTATGGACTCGATGCGGCTGTAGATACCACCACAGCTTGGCCTGGAATCGCGGTTACTCTTTACGGAAATTCGCAAAAGCGGATAACGGTAGAAGTGCGCACCCCTTGGGAGAGCACCCGCTCCGAGACCGTTTACGATTCATTTGAGGGTCAGAAGACCGTAAACGTCAGCTTAGGTATCGCTTCTTATGCAAACGTTTATCGAGGGGGAGACTTTAAAGTCACCATTTACGACGGCGCGAACGTGCTTTACACAAAAACATTCCAGTTCAAGGCCAGCGGATTCCATATCGTCTCTTATTCTCCACGTGTACTAACGAGCTGGTCTTCAAAGGTGACTTTTACCGTGACCAACGATGGCGATTTTTACACTCACCACGGCGGGGCTGTGAGCACATGTGTGGAAAATTACTATGGGGGCACGGGACGGGTGGAGAATTGGCAAACTGGCGTCAATTGTGGGGTTATTAAGCCAGGTGATCCACTATCGATAAAACCAGGTGAGACCGTGACCTTCACCGTATGGTTTGACCCGATCGTTAAAGAAGGGCTCAGGGAAAGTCTTGATGTGGTGGGACGAACTAGAGAGATCTGGTTACTTTTTATAAACGGCCCTTCAAAGAAGGTATCTTTCACATTTCCCTCTAGTTAAACACTATGAGACTTCAAATTTTGAAATAGTAGCCAAAGTACCTCAGACCGATTCTTTCTCCTCTCTCACCCGCTCGATTACTTTTTCAAACCCGCGCTCCAACTTCTCCCCCACGTCAGTCCGTTTGACTGTGACTCCTAGGATTTTGCGCGCTATTCCTTCCATCGCTGAACTGGCGGGGGAATCTGGATACGCAGCTACGACTGGCAGGTTCTCTCGGAAGGCCACGCCCACTTGCGGGTCCTCTGGAATCGTGCCTAAAAAGGGGGCTATACGCCTTACTTTCTTGACCCACGCATCCGCGTCGATATCGGCTGGCACGCGGCTGAGTACGACCCCAAGCGCTTGGACCCCCATGAGTTCCTTCAGCTCCTCCGCGGTTGTCAGGGTGGAGCTTATCGAGTCCTCGTTCGGCTCGCAGATGTAGATGACCGCGTCGGCGCTTGCGGTCAAAATAAGGTGCTCGAACGCCACCGAGGCGGGTGTGTCGATGATGATATACTTGAACTCCTTGCGAAGCCCCTCAATCATGTTTCCGAACAACCGTTTCGCCATTTCTAAGTAGACAAGCGGGCTCTCGCGCATGGGTGGCATGAAGCGCCCCCCAGCGGGCAGGACGGCGAGGTTCGGATAGAGCAGCTCACCAGTTTCATCTTCCAGCTCGCAGGTGTAGACCGCCGACTCCCAGCGCTTCTCGCGCGCGAGCACGTCCTTGAGGGTCGCATCGTGAACCCTGCACATCTTGAGCTCGACGCTTCGAACGTGCATGTCGCCGTCGATGAGCAAACATCGCTCCCTTGGTTTAAGCTTGGAGATCCAGATCGCGAGCCCCATCGCCAGGGTGCTCTTGGCCACGCCCCCCTTAGTCCCCAAGATCGCCAGAACTGGCAAGTTCACTCCTCCTTGTACTTCTTGGTGAGCGACCAGACCAGCTCCTCCGGTATCTTAGGGGCTCTGGAAGGGATTGGTCTGGGTTTAAGCTGAACCCTGACGTCCGCCGAGCGGTGGACGAGGCTCGCCTTCCCCCCCGATTCTGGGTCGGGTGTTGTCCCGATGAGCCCCGCCCGCTCTAGGTGCTTGAGGTGGTACTGGATTAGGGAGCGGGAGTACTTCTTCCCCAAAATCCGGTGGATGTAGCGGGCGAGCTCGAACTTGCGCATCGCGCCGTAATCGAGTAGCTCGAGGGCGACGCGGCGCACGGGATCGACCTGCGCGTGCATGATGTCCACGGCTTGGGGCTCTGGAACGGTCACCCACTCCTCGGCGCGCGCCTCGAAGACCGGCGTGGGGGCTTTGCGCCTTTTTACTTTCTCCAAAGTCTTCCAGTAAAACCTCCTTTAAAACGTTTAAAAATTTTTGCACGATGGGTTCAAATTTAGCTAAACCCGACGAAGTTCATGCACTTTTGAACGCAAGATAAAAAAGGAAATGTACGCTGGATTTAAGCAAAAATGAGCTTATGGTTCGAGATTTTTTCAAACAAAGCCTAAATAGCCGTTCTTTTATAGAATACCATGAGGAAAACGATGAAAAAGGAAATCCAAGCGAAGTTCTGCATTAGGTGCGGTGGGGAGCTTGGGCCACGAGCCAGCTTCTGCCACCTTTGTGGTGAGCGGGTTTTGGAGCGCTCGAAGAGAGCATCGCCCCGCCGCGCTGGAAGGGGCGCTTGTTTGGGGATCGTCGGGGGAATCCTCGTCGCGGTCATTGTAATTTCAGGGGCTTTTGGGGCCCTCGTCCATTCAAGCTCCCAAGGATCTCTCTACCACTCACCGACTCAATCCGATTGGCAGGTCCCATCATCCTCGGGTGGTCGCAGCGAAAGCGTTGTTGTACCTGCTAGGGAGCCAACCGTGGTCCCGACAAACATCGCCGATGACACTAGAACACTCTCACGAGTGAGTTTGTACACGAACGGTGAGATAACTAGTGTCCAAATTCCCTCGACCATCGAAGAGGGACAAACGGCGGCGGCATCAGTTACGGTAAAGAATACGGGCAA
>DYZU01000101.1 GCA_022735835.1 Thermincola sp.
ATGGGGCCGGTGGACGATATAACGCCGCTCTCCGGAACACACCTGCCCGTCCTTCAGTGTTTTCTGACGAATCTTTAAGCAGGTCGCCTATTTGGGGACAGCCCTTTTTCACTGTAGGAAGTTCTGTCGTATTAAGTTTTCCGGTTAAGCCGTTATGCCGTAATCCCTGGCAAATAAACTGATGTTTTTGGAATAAAGCCGTTTCAGGAGTGAGTGTGCGTTCAGGCCAAATGAGTCAATACGGTAGCTTACCTCGACAGGATAACCAAGGCTCGTTGGATGCCGTTCCCGGCCATTAACCTGGCAGATACGATTTCCCACCCGGCCGGGCAAAATTCGCTCAAAGCGGTTTTGAATCTTTCCGATTCAATTTCACCGGGGCCCGGCCCGCAATCCAACTGAGTGACTTCCACTACCTTGTACTCGGCCAAAAAAACCACTCCTTTATTTTATTGTTTAATTGATTTATTTGACAAACAAAATATTTTTCCTGCCGGAAATTTTACCGGGGAATTAGCCAATATAAATAAAATATTTTTTCTCATTCCATAAAAAAAATAAATAACAACTTTACAGGTTGACTACCGAAACAGGTTGACTACCGAACTTATGTTCGCTATAATTGATATAAGCGGAGTTAAATAATGTCTAAATTATCAGGAGTGATAGTCAGCTTTTCTACGCCGTTTTCCGTAAGGGCAAAGGTGTTTTCTATCCCGACAGCCCCTTCTCCCGGGAACACAAACTTAGGTTCAATGGCAAACACCATGCCCGGTTGCAGGATCATATCCAGGCCCTTGGCCAGAACCGGCAGTTCGTCCAGTTCCAGCCCCACACCGTGGCCGACGAACCGGGCCCTGTCGGGACCGTAGCCCATAAAATTTTCAGCCAGCCCGGCCTCAGCGGCCAGGCTGAGAGCGAGTTCGTGGAGATCGCTGCCGTTTGCTCCGGGTTCCAGCCGGTCTATTATGGCTGCCTGGATCTTCAAGGCTGTTTCAAAGGCGCCGGCCAGTTTATCCGGAAGCGGCCCGATGGAATAAATTCTTGACTGGTCGGTGATATATCCATCCCATAATCCCACGTAATCAACCAAAATAGGCTCCCCCCGGCCGATGGGCTTCAACCCGCCGCTTTGGGGAAAAGCCGGGGTCAGCCCTGGTCCGCCGGTGGGCCCGTCAAAAGATGAGGGGACCGCGCCGGTCCATCCTGACATAAGGTGCCCGAAGAAAACAGGACACCCGAAAGCCCTCATATTAATATAACCCATATGCCCGGCAGCCCTGGCCGTGCCTTCAATTTTTGCAGCCAGCTCCACTTCTGTCATTCCTTCTTTGATGAAACCAGGAACTTTACTGAAAATCTCATTCATGTTCCGGCCCGACGCCCGTATCAGATCCATTTCATACCCGGATTTTATCTGCCTTACTTCTCTGATAAGGCCTGAAACATCAACCAGCCGCGCAGTAGCGAAGATCTGCTGGTAAAACAGGTAATTTGCAGCCGGAATAACATCCATCTCCATACCCAAGGTTTTAGGCGCTTCATAACCTGCTTCCGCAAGCAGTTCGGGCAGTTTCTTGAGACTCGTCAACTGGATAATATTTTCCAAGGCCGACTCCTGTTTGGCTCTGTAAAAGCTCTTCCTCACCATCAGAACCGGCTGGCCGTCCGCAGGTATATAAAGATGTCCATTTTGGGCCGTCCCCGAGAAATAGAAGAGGTCAACAGGCTGGACTATCAGGGCGCCTTCTATTCCTTTCTCGGCGAGTAATAACTGGAATCTGTTTATCCGGTTATCAAGTTCACTTTTGGGTGTCAGCAGCATAGCGTATTTCCTCCCCGTCAGATATATTTATCGCGCAAATAAGACAAAGTCCAACTTAATTATATACCCTCTTTACCCGGTATTGTCATTCTGTGACCGTAAATGGCAATATTTTGGGTCTAAAAGGTGAAATATATATGCTAATAGTTTATCCACCATAAATTACGCTCCACGGCGGCATGTTTACACCAAATCCTTTTTAGGGGGTAATAGCATATGGATAACAGGTTTGCCGAACTTCTGCAATTCCTCGAGGAAAGCCTTGTTCGGAAGGGATTCACCATTACCCACTCCGCGGCCAGAAATCCTGATGGACTGCCTGTTATAGACGGGTATCAACCTGACCTGGTTGGCTCCTACAAAAATGTCAAAACGGTATACGGCAAAGTTGAGCTTCCCGAAGATGTTTTCACCAGGGAGCAGTGGGCCAGGCTCCGGGCTTTGTCCAACAATTCTGCCATACCGCTATATGTTGCTTTTCCTGAAGAAAACAAAATGGAATTAATATTGTCTTTAATTAACGGCAAGCTTGCCGACAGGACCAATATAATACGTTTATACAAATAAAATAATCCCGTACATGATAAACTCTACCGTTCACGAGACGGTAGAGTTCTTCTTGGGCGGTACAAAACGTTTCCCTAGCTGGTAAACAAGTTCAGCCTCTTTTTCTTTAAAACAAAGGTTTGTTCAGATTGGATACCGTGCTTTGTAAGCGCTTCTTTGATATTTCCAAGCTTATCGGGGAGGCACATTATGCACATGCCGCAATCTGAACTGATCTCCCGGGGAATGGGAACAACCCAAAATTCAGCTTTTACGGCAGACAGGAGTTTTTCGGCTTTTAATACCTGGGTTAAGGCAGGGAAAATTATATAGCAGCGCTCTTCCATGACTGCCAGACCTCTATCTTCTTAACAAGATTTCGATGTGGTCAGAGACTTTTTCATGAGTGACCTGCCACCCCATAGTTTTGGCCAAAGCGGTTATATTCTCACATGCCGCCATTTCGTCAACCATCACTTTCACGGCGTCCGCCTCACCTTTTTCCAGTATCTTTCTGGTAAGCAGGACCGGCTCAGGACATGAGAGGCCCCTGGCATCAACTACCGACACTTGCCTTCCTCCTTTCCGCGGCAACAGCCTGATAATAAACCGCCGCACTGACGGCCAGCAGGACAATAAGGCTGGCCGTGACAGCCACCTGTCCCAGCTGGGGAACTCCCTTGGGACTGGCGGCAAATCCGAAAGTATGGGCCGCAGCAGCTCCCGCCAGCAGTCCTGCCACCGTAACCGCGGAATCGGTATTGCCCTGCCCTGCCAGGACCAGCTGGCGCAAAGGGCAGCCGCCGAGAAGGGCGGCGGCCCAGCCGGCTACAGCCAAGCCCATGAAGTTCCATAGCGCCTCGGAATGAGCAATCGGCTGGGCCTCAAAGCCCGGTTTAAAAGTCCCCATAACGAGGCTGCCGGCCAGGGTAACCAAAATGATTAATAAAAACCCCAGGATCAAATTGAAGTTCCGGAACAAGAGCAGGTCCCTGATTCCTCCTGCCATGCAAAAACGCGACCTCTGGGCCAGCACCCCGATAACCAGCCCGGCGCCAAGAGAAATAACAACAGGAGCGTGTTTGGACGCGGGGCCTTCCTGGCTGAAATACAGAAAAGGGGCTTTTGCCAGCAGCAGAGCCAGTAAAACGCCGGCCACCAGGGGGAAAATCATCCCTGCCCATTTAGCCTGTATACCTGCCCTGCCCAAACTGAACCCCGATTTTAAAAAGAAGGTACCTGCGGCCACTCCGGCAAACAAACCGGCAAAACCCACCAAGGCATTTAAATCCCCCGCTCCCAGCCTCAGGGCCACTCTGAGGGGGCATCCCAGGAAAATCAGCATGCCAATCATCATTATAAATCCTAAAGTAAACCTTACAATCTTGTTTGACCCGCCGGCAGCCCTGAATTCCCCCGTACCCCATGAGACAGCGAAAGCGCCCAGGACTATGCCCAGAATCTCGGGCCGCACATACTGAACCATATTGGCCTGATGAAGGCCGATCCCTCCCGCAATATCACGGAGGAAACACGCTATACACACCCCCATATTAGGCGGGTTGCCCATTTTGGTCAGAAACAATGCCAGCCCTCCGATAACAAGCCCTGTGATGATTACTCCTACCCTATTGCCCATCTCTCACCAATCCTTTCATCATTTTTATGCCATTTTTTATACTACATTATTCCATATTATTCCTTTATATGACTAATAAAATGTTTTTATGGAAAAGCGCCCGGCGATAATTTATTATTATGGGAAAGCCGCATTTTAACCCACGAAAGCCGCATTTTAACCCACGAAAGCCGCATTTTAACCCAT
>DYZU01000102.1 GCA_022735835.1 Thermincola sp.
TCTGGGTCCAAGTCAAAACTCCTGTGATTTGATAGGGAATCGTCCAAGTGTAGGTCTGTACCGCGAAGCTTCCAGCCACTACCATCGCAACCATCAGCAGCGCTATCAGCAGATCTCTTTCTCGCTCGGGCATTCGATCAGGGCTCCCTTGCGTAAACGCGCACCACGATGTTCCCGGTAGCCGCCGTGCCCTTGGTTGTGTAACTCACGGTGATCACGGGGTCCCAGCCGTAAGTGGAGTCTAGCTTAGGGGTGCGGTTATCGATGTTGGTCTGCGCCAAGCCCCCCTGACCACGTAGAGGTTGTTGTCCGCCACCGCCGGAGCGTTCACCAGCCCCCTTTGGTACACGCGGATGTTGATCGTCAGCTCTTGGAAATGGCCAGCAAGCGTCACGGCATCGCCATCCGTCACCGCGAAGTGGATGATGTAGTTCTCCACGATGATTATTGTCGCGTTTTCTCCCCCGGTACCCTGCGCCGGTACGGCTGGCTCCGTTGCGGTTGGGTGGCTGCCGAATGTCACAGCGCCCGAGGTATTGGCGGGCGCGCTAAATGTCTGCGTCGTTATGATGCAAGTCAGCGGGCTGACCTGGATGGGAGAGGTCCATGTGTAGTACTGCACCGCGTAGGCCCCCAGCCAGACCGCCACCATCGCCAACACAACCGCTGATATCCCTCTTCGCACCCCATCACCTCAATCCGCCGTTAGGAAGAGCCATGCTAGCGCTGCAAAGCTCAGACATGCCATTGGCAAGTAGAACCTGAGTGTCATCGCTACCGCTAGAGCCAGAAGCAAAGCCACGAGCAGCGCGATGTCTACCTTCATTTTATTACGCGTGTTCATAGCCTCTCCCTTGATTCACATCGCTTTTGGCGAGATCGCAAGTCGACGCCCCACATTCCTGCCCACCCAGCTTGCAAAACCCGGACTCGTGGTACCTGCACGCGCGCCGCAGCTCTTCGAACGGCAGCGCGATTAAGTTACCCCCGTTAGAGTTTAGAAGCTTCGGGGTTGGATGGTAGAAGTACCTTGGCCGCCCACGCCCGTTGATCACCGGCTCCTTTCGGACCAAACCAAGCGACTCGAGCCGCCTCAACCACTTGAACACGGTTGCCCGACAGTGCCCAGATTCCTCCACGATTTCAGCCAAGCTCTTGGGCGTTGGCACTCCGTTGTTGCTTAAGATCTCGCTGAACTTACGCTCAAAATAATTCTCAGCTGTCGTTCACACACCCCGATTTTAGTCTATTTTAGTCTATCTATCTAAATTGAAGTGATTTAAGACCTCTAGGGACGCAATCGTAATGATCGTTGCGTTTGCTGTCTTCCTTTCCCGACGATGTGCACGACCTCCCACCCCAGCTTTTCAAGCTCCCCCGCCACGAAGCGACGGTGGCAGGCGCTGGGGTAAGACTCGACGCACATGATCGCAGAGGGCTCCTCGCTGGCGAGTTCCACGAGTTCCTCCAGCGCGCGCTTGAACTCCAGGGTTTGGGTGTACCTCTCGTAGCCCCCGCGGTAGCCCCCCAACTCGCGGAGGTGGGTATAGCCTATCCCCCTCGCAGGGAGGCTCGACTGTAGATTCTCCTTCACGAACTCCGGCCACTTAGACGTCGGAAACCGCCTCACATCGATGACGAGTTTTATGCCGAAGCGCCCGAGCAGCGCGACGAAATCCCCGAACTTGCGGTTGCCGTAGCCGATGGTGTAGATCTTTCGCATGCTTGTATCAACTTGTTCCAACTTGTTCTTAAACGACATAACCGTGCTGGAACAGCGATTCAGTAGATTTGTTAATAATTTACCAAAAATTATTTATACCCTTCTCTTGTAAATATTTTACAAAGTGATCCTGTGACATCGGTTGAACGACATCTAGAAATGATGGAAA
>DYZU01000103.1 GCA_022735835.1 Thermincola sp.
CCGACAAATTTACTGCAAAAGAGGAATTTCGGATAATGTGTCGAAAAATTAACTAGGTAGATGTCCAGTAGTTGTACCACTTCGCCGGAATAACGTTGCTTGAGAGGTGTACGTTTTTAATGATTAATATGATAAATGTCTCCAAGATTTATCCAAACGGAACCAGAGCTCTGACCGACGTTTCCCTGAGGATAGAAAAGGGAGAATTTGTTTTTCTGGTAGGTCCCAGCGGCGCCGGCAAGTCCACCCTTACCAAGCTGATTTTCCGGGAGGAACAGCCTACAAGGGGCCAGATTCTCTTTAACAGTAAAAATATCGCCCGTCTGAAACCACGGGAAATACCGTATCTCAGAAGGACGATAGGGGTGATCTTTCAGGACTTTAAACTTCTGCCCAATAAAACCGTGGCGGAAAACGTATCTTTCGCTCTGGAAGTTATCGAGGCCTCAAGACGGGAGATCAGGAAAGCCGTACCCGAAGCCCTTGAGATGGTGGGCCTGTCCTCCAAAGCAAAGGCAATGCCCTCGGAACTCTCCGGCGGAGAACAGCAGAGGGTGGCTATAGCCAGGGCTATCGTCAACAACCCCCCTTTGATTATTGCCGATGAGCCTACAGGCAACCTGGACCCGGACACTTCCTGGGAAATTGTAAAACTGCTGCAGGAGATAAACAAGTGTGGGACCACTATTCTCATGGCCACGCATGACAAGGTTATCGTCGACGGAATGAGGAAAAGGGTTGTCGCTCTGGAAAACGGACGGGTAGTAAGGGATGAAGAAAGAGGTGCATACGGCTATGAGGATTAGGACTTTGGGCTACTTCATCCGTGAAGCGCTGAAATCCCTGTACAGGAACAGTTGGATGGGCCTGGCTTCGATGGGTACCGTAGCCGTTTCCCTGATTATTGTGGGGTTATCCCTGATTACTGTGATGAACACCAATTACCTGGCTGCCAGGGTGGAATCAAACGTAGAAATCATTGCATTTCTGAAGAGTGATCTCAGTGAAGACGACGCCCGGGCTTTGCAAGAAGAGATTCAGTCCATTCCCGGGATAGCGAAGGTCGATTTTGTCAGTAAAGATCAGGCTCTTATCCAATTCCGCAAGGAGTTGGGCGAGCAGCAGAGCATGATTAATGCCCTCGGGGGTGAAAACCCGCTGCCGCACCTGTATAAAATCACCACTATCTCGCCGGAGGATGTACAGGGAGTGGCCAAAAAACTGGAATCATTCCGGCAGATGGAAAAGGTCGATTATGGCAAAGGTGTTGTTGAAAAGCTCTTTTCTATCACCAAATGGATTCGTTTGGTCGGGCTGACGGTTATTGTCCTGCTTGGGTTGGCGGCGGTTTTCCTCATTGCCACTACAATCCGGCTGACGGTATTCGCGCGGAGAAAAGAGATTCAGATTATGAAGATCCTGGGGGCTACCGACTGGTTTATCCGCTGGCCGTTTTTGCTGGAGGGCATGGTCTTGGGGTTTACGGGCGCTTTGCTTGCCGTCCTGATTGTCGATGTGACCTATGTGGCTGTTATTGATTACATCCGGAAGGACCTTAACCTGAGTATATTGGGACTGCAAACAGACCCGCAGTTTCTTCTGCTTCTGGGAGGGGTCATGTTAGGTGTAGGCACGTTTATCGGCGCTGTCGGGAGCGGTATTTCCATGAGGAAATTTTTAAGGGTTTAAAGACCAGGTTAAAGTTTTTGGAAATAAGGTGAATCAGGCGGGAAAGGGGGAAATTTTGTGAACAGCAGGTTACACAAAGCAAGAGTTGCGGTTGCCCTTTTGGCAATTTGTATTTTCTTGCTGGGCGTAATGGTGCCTTCTTATGCAGGTGAACTGGACAGCCTTATCAGAGAAAAGAAACAAAAACAACAGGAACTGAAGAGAACCCGGAGTCTTATCAAAACCCAGCAAAAAATGGAAAAAAACGTTTTGGGAGAATTGGTAAAGCTTGATGAGAATATTGATGCGATAGAAAATGATTTGACTTTCATCAAGGCCCGGGTCCGGCAGGTCAGCAAGCAAGTTGATACCGTCCGGAGCGAGCTTAAGGATGCGGAAAAAAGGCTCACCGAACGGACGGCTATCCTGAACGTGCGGGTCAAAGATATTTTCATGAACGGCAGGGTCAGCTACCTGGAAGTCCTGCTTAGTTCCAGGGATTTTTCGGAATTTATCACCAGGTTCGAGTTCCTCCGGCGAATAGCAAAACAGGACGCCGAACTGGTAAATTCAATTGAGGCAGAACGGTTGGGCATTGCCAATAAAAAGGCGGATTTGGAACTGAAACTGGCTGAAATCAGGAAACTGGAGAGCCGTAAAACTGAGCAGCAGGCCAATCTCGTAGTAGCAAAAGCCAGCAGGCAAAAAAAGCTGGAAGAAATCCGGGACAAACTGGAGGCTTACCGGGCGGCAGAAGAAGAACTTGAAGCGGAAACCAAGGCTCTTGACGAGCTGATCAGGAGAAAGTCTTCCAATTCCGGGGCCAAGGGTACCGGGCAGTTTACATGGCCGGTGCCGGGGTATACACGCATCAGTTCTCCTTTTGGCTGGAGGATGCACCCCATTTTAAAAGAAAGAAGGATGCACTACGGGATTGATATACCTGCTCCGGTAGGCACCAGGGTGGTAGCGGCAGACAGCGGAACCGTAATATATGTGGGCTGGTTGAGCGGTTACGGCAAAGTCGTCGTTATCGACCACGGGGCAGGGCTGACTACCACATACAGCCACTTGTCGGCGCAGCTTGTTTCCGAAGGGCAGGATGTGAAGAAAGGGCAAACCATAGCCAAAGTAGGTAACACAGGCTGGAGTACTGGCCCCCACCTGGACTTTTCAGTAAGAAAAAACGGAACCCCCGTTGATCCGCAGGGTTACCTGTAAAAGCCTACCAAATATTAATTTACCAAGTAGTTGTTTTTTTCCTAATATTATTGTAGTATAATACATATATTTAAGAGTGTACAAAACCATGGTAGGTGATATCGTTGTCCGAAAGGCGCAGGGTACTGATTGGAGTATTAGGTGTATTATTAATCTTGGCTGTTCTTGCCGGAGGATTGATTACCGGTGCCCTGATAACAGATTATAATAACCTGGGCACATTGACCCGGGTTATTTCTTTGGTCGACAGGTATTATTTAGAGCAGATAAACCCTGCCGAAATGGTAAACGGGGCCATCAAAGGAGTGGTTGAGTCTCTGGGAGACCCCTATTCGGTTTACATGCCTCCGAAGATGTACAAGGAGCTGCAGGAACAGGTTCAGGGCAGTTTTGGCGGGATCGGGATTCTGGTCGGCCAGGAAAAGGAACATCTCACCGTAGTGAAGCCGATCAAGGATACACCGGCTTATAAGGCGGGCTTAAAGGCCGGTGACCTTATTTTCAAAATCGACGGCAAATCCACTGAGGGCATGGAAATGGATACCGCCGTAAATATGATGCGCGGGCGGGTAGGCACCACTGTCACATTGACCATTTACCGGAAATCGGACAAGAAAATGCATGATTTTAAAATTATCCGGGAAATCATTAAAGTGCCCACTGTAGAAGGCAGAATTATCCCCGGCACGAAAATTGCTCATGTCAGTATAGTCCAGTTTACGTCAAATACCGATACGGAGCTTGAAAGAACGCTCAATGAATTGGAAATTTCCAAACAGAAAGGAATCATTCTGGACCTGCGGGGCAACCCGGGAGGGGAGCTGGAAGCCGCTGTCAGAGTTGCCGATTACTTTGTTCCCGAGGGCCCGATAGTATATATTGACTACCGGACCGAGGAAGAGGAGATGTACAAGGCGGATAACAAATTTCTCAATTTGCCTTTAGTCGTCCTGGTTGACGGGCACAGCGCCAGCGCTTCCGAGATAGTGGCCGGGGCCATCAAAGACACCAAAGCCGGAACCCTGGTCGGTACCAAAACATACGGCAAAGGTGTAGTGCAGTCTTTGTACGAACTGCAAAACGATGCCGGTCTTAAGCTGACTACCGGCAAGTACCTGACACCTCTCAAACATGATATTAATAAAAAAGGAATTGAACCGGATATCAAAGTGGAACAACCCGAAAATGCGGAAAAAGACGTCCAACTGGAAAAGGCTATTGAGATTATAAAGGAGAAAATGGATTAAAAAGCCACGGGTTCGTCTCGTGGTTTTCAAATTTTTACGGGGAAGGAGCCTCCGCCGATGGCCGAGACTTTGTCGTTGACCGGCTTGGTGCTTAAAGAATTGTGGAAAGCTGTATTTAATAATTTTCTTTTTTGGGTGGTCCTGGCTCTGGTAGCCTTTCAGTACCGCCGGATAGCCAAGGCCCGGGAGAACCTTTTCGGCATAAGGGGCAATACGGTCTTTAAAGACACTGTGATGGCCACGGGGTATGGAATTATCGGCGGCATTGCCGGGAGTTTCCTGCTGGTTCTGACCGGAGTCAACCTGACCGGAGTCGGAATAAGTTATATTTGGCCTCTGGCCTTATTTCTTATGCTGGTCAACCCCAGGTTTCTCTGTTTTTCCTATGCCGGGGGGATAATAGCTCTGAGCAACCTCATTCTGGGGGCGCCACAAGTGGATATTCCCCAGCTCATGGGCTTAATTGCCATCCTTCACCTGGTGGAAAGCCTCCTGATTTCATTCAGCGGTCATGTCGGGGCGACGCCGATGTTTACCAAGACGGCTTCCGGTCATCTGGTGGGAGGGTTTACTCTCCAGAAGTTCTGGCCTCTGCCGATCGTTACGGTGGCGTTTTTGCCTGAAGCTTCGGGTTTCAGTTTACTGCCGCCTATGCCGGATTGGTGGCCGGTCATTAAATTCGGCCAGGGGTTTGAGATAGGTTTGATAGGGACCTTAATCCCGTTTGTGGCAGGACTCGGCTACGGAGATATCGCTTTGGCCCATACCCCTGTCGAAAAGAGCAAAATGTCTGCCCGCAATCTCAGTATTTTCAGCCTGATTTTACTGTTACTGGCTCTGCTGGCTTCCCGTTACCGGCTGCTGGAATACGTGGCCGCGCTTTTTGCCCCCCTGGGGCACGAGGCGGTAATTTATCTCGGGCAAAACACGGAGCTGAAGGGGAAACCAATCTTTGTCCCGCCCCTGCGCGGGGTACGGGTTTTGGAAGCGGTTCCGTACACGGCCGCGCAAGCGGCGGGTATCCGGTCCGGTGACGTCATTTATGCCATTAACGGTGAACCGGTCAACAGCAAAAGAGATATCGAAACAATTCTTTGGGCCAGACCGGGTTTGCTGGAGATTGAGTATATCACCTACTTAAAAAAGAAGTGGCAAAGGGCGATTGTCAGGCTTAAGCCACATCAGCCCCTCGGCATTATAGCAGTCCCTGAAGGGGACGAAGCGATGTACACCGAGTTCAATGCCCAGAGCCTCATATCAAGGGTACTAAAAAGTTTCCGGAGGAGGTGAAACCGGTGAAAATATACCCGGACGGGAAAAACCGTTACCGTATTCCCCGGCAAGGTGAGATGAATGTTGATGCGGTGGTTTTTGTAAACGAGAGCCTATATCCGATGCTGCTTCGTGACGAATCCCTGCAACAGCTGATGAATGCCGCCTGCCTGCCCGGCGTGGTCGGCAGTGTGTTTGGCATGCCTGATATTCACGAGGGATTTGGGTTGCCTATCGGGGGTGTCATGGCTACGGACGCGGCAAACGGGGTTATTTCCGCGGGTGCCGTGGGGATGGACATCAACTGCGGGGTGAGGTTGATGAAGACGGATCTCAGGGCGGAAGAAGTAAGCATTCCCGTATTGCGCCGACTAATGGACAGGATCGAGGAATATGTCCCGACCGGAGTGGGAAAAAAACGGCGGCACCAGGGAGTGGACAGGCAGGTTTTCCAGGAGGTTGTGCATCACGGCGCGGCAGCTGTTATAAAACACGGATTTGGTTCGGCGGATGATACTGTGTACCTGGAAGAAGAAGGGTGTCTCAAAGGCGCTGATATAGCAGCAGTCAGCAAAAACGCGATAGAAAGGGGAATTGTTCAGCTGGGGACTTTAGGCGGGGGTAGAATGATTGCCCCCCTGCCGCAGTAATGTGGCAGCGAAAAACCCGTCCAAATCGGAAGAAGCCTGAGACGGTAATTCCGAGGGAAGCGGTAAAACGCCCCGTAGAGAGCAGAGGGACTTGGGCATCCTGCCAAGCGGGATGAAGGTGTGCTCCGAACTGCATCGAACAGGAAGATGCAGAGGCCGGCAGAAATGACCGGCCCCGCCACGCAGCAAAAGTAGTAGAAAACCAAGGCTATGGCGTATTCGTGGCGAGTAACAAAAAGAATCATTTTATTGAAATTCAGGAAGTCAGTGATGTTTATGACCAGAAGGTCGCAGGGGTATTCGGCCTGTTTAAGGGTCAGATGGTGATTATGGTTCATACCGGCAGCAGGGGTTTTGGCCACCAGATTTGCAACGATTATACCGATATCCTTTGGAAGGCGGCCAGGAAATACGGAGTGAACGTACCCGTAAAAGGATTGGCGTGTGCTCCGGTTGATTCCCCGGAGGGGAGGAATTACTTTGCTGCCATGGCCTGTGCCGTGAACTTCGCCTTTAGCAACCGCCAGATTATCACTGCTGATATCAGAAAAGCATGTCAGGAGGTTCTGGGCTGTAAAGTTATGCCTGTCCTATATGATGTGGCCCATAATATAGCCAAGTTTGAGTCATATAATCACAGGAAAGTTCTGGTCCATCGTAAAGGCGCCACCAGGGCATTGGCGCCGGGGCACAGGGGTAACCCCCAAGTATATATAAAGACCGGCCATCCCGTACTCATCCCGGGTAGCATGGGAACACCGTCTTACGTTTTGACAGGAACGGAACTTACGAGGGAAACATTTTATTCCGTCAACCACGGGGCCGGGCGAGTAATGTCCAGAACGGCGGCATATAAAGAGATATCCGCGCAGGAATTTGAGCAGAAGATGGGAAATGTTCTTTATAACACCAGGAATCCCCGGGAAATCCTGGACGAGGCTCCGCAGGCTTACAAAGACATCGACGATGTGGTTAATACCCTGGTTGAAATAGGTTTTACCAAAAAAGTGGCCCGGATGAGGCCCCTCGCCGTTATAAAGGGCAAAGACTGAAGGCAAGAGCCCGAATGTTATAGAAATTTAACTCTTTCGCCACAATTTGTTCACATTTTTAGTGTAAAATGTTAACCAGGGAGATTGTACATACATACGGTTTTTCCCAATACAACTCTGATGGGAGAGATGCAGGTGAAATGTCCTAGATGCCGGAGTGAAAAGTGGGTTGGAGTATTGCACGTCATAAACAGAAAGGACAGTACACTTACGACATGTTTTTGTAAAAACTGCTATATAGAATTCATCCTGCGCAACGGTAAACTGGCCGGCGTTTACCGGGTATTGGCCAACGGGCGGCTTCAGCAGATTAGTTAGGCGGTTTTGACAGGTTGCTGCGGAACCTGTTCATGATGGGGTGGTTGGGATGTTTGGGCAGAAGAGCCTGTTTCCGACAAATGATATCGAGAGATGCCATACTTTAGAGGAACTGGCCGAGTTGGCCCGTGACTGCAGAAAATGCAGGCTGCGGGAGGGATGTCGGGGGGTAGTGTTCGGCAAGGGAAACCCCGGGGCAAAACTGATGTTTATAGGGGAGGGACCCGGCGCCGAGGAGGATAAGCAGGGGCTGCCTTTTGTGGGAGCGGCCGGCCAGCTGCTGGACAGGATTATTGCAGCCGCCGGTTTCAGGACAGAGGATGTTTATATAGGCAATATAGTAAAATGCCGGCCACCCGGCAACAGGGTTCCCACCAGGGAAGAAGCTGATGCCTGCAAACCCTGGCTGATCAGGCAGATTGAACTGATCAATCCGTCAATAATTGTGCTGTTGGGCTCAGTGGCCCTGCAGAACATGATTGACAGGGAAGCCAGGATTACCCGCCTGAGAGGCCAGTGGATAAAAAAAGAGGGCATAGAATTCATGCCCACTTACCATCCTGCGGCGCTGTTAAGGGACGAGACCAAAAAGAGGCCTGTTTGGGAGGACATTAAACGGGTCAGGGACCGTTACCATGAACTGTTCGGAAATCCCGGGGCCTGATTTGCCGCTCCGGCGGTTTCAGGTTGTAAACGTCCTGATAATTGCGTTGACATTTTTAGCCTTATAGCATATACTAAACTAGTAAGACCTTTATAATTCAAAATATGATTCTTCGTTAGGTGAGGCTTCTACATAGACCACACGCCACTGCCCGGAAATGTCGAGAGACGCCAATGGGTTAACAGGTACTACCGGATTAAGGTTTTACCTTATGTGGCTGAGTCATTGTAA
>DYZU01000104.1 GCA_022735835.1 Thermincola sp.
AGAAAAACGGTAAATATCACTACCGAAACTATTGTTCCAAGTGCTGTGAAAACAACCATCTTGGCAAAAAAACTTTCTATGGAGAACTTGTGAAAAGTAATATAAGCACTCATACCGAAACTAACCAGCAGGAGCCGTATTATACCAGCAACAAACAGTGCTGACATCAGCCTTACCCTCCCTTCCTAAAAATGGGATCGTTTTGTTGCAACATAGAGGCGGCTAAGTTATGTCAAACATTGTTTGTGCAATGATTCACAAATGCTGGCAAATTTATATAATGTATGCTAATCATATTATATTATATGATTAAAGTAAATATGAAAGTTTTTTTACTTGACCAGATCGCTTTCATTTATTATGCTACGCAATTCCGACGCGTAGGCAGATGCGGGCTTCCCGGCTCTTATTGCGGCGCGGACCCGGTCTATCCTGCGGAAAGTGGCCGGGTGGACAGATATCCAGACCGTGCGGATTCGCGGTTCGGTTTCTTTGATCACGGTTTCAACCCGTTCTTTCAGAGCCTGCAGCCGTGCCCCTTCCACTCCTGCGTTTATATCAAGGCCGGCGTAGGCCGATGTACCTATGACAAGCACGGTGGACCTTTTGACATCCCTAACCGTGTTAACCGCATCAGTGAGTTTCCTGTTAAGCCCTGTTTTTTCTTCTGACGTTCCGGCCGGATTTTTAGTGGGATACGGTTCCGGAGCCATCCTGGGACCCGGCCCGGGCGGGGGCAGTATTTTTTTGGCCGGGGCGCATCCGGGAAAGGTGGCCATCAACGCCAGGGCCAGTACTACTGCCGGGAGAGTTATTTTAAGGATTATGTGATTGCTTTTCATAATTTACCTCCGTTACACATTTCAAAAACGGCCGGGGTTAAAATCCCCGGTGGTTCTTATTATTATAGAAAAGTGTCCAGAGTATGCGCCCTCGTTAACTTTTCAAAGCAAACGCCACTGGTTCTGGAATAAAGTGGTGAAAGGAGGTAAAAAATGCAGGAATTGGCCGACTTATGTAGTATAAATAATTAAAATATTTTTTGTTCTTTTGTGCACTTTTTCCGGACGGGATATGATAGGTGGGATAGGCAGCATGTCTTGGACAGTCCCTTCTGTAACCGCGGCGCTGGTCGGAACGGTTGTGCTGACCACAGTGTACTGGTACATGTACAGGCAACATCGTGAGCGCTTCATGGGTATTTGGGCGGTCAGCTGGACTATTTATGCGGCGAGGTTGGTCTTTGAACTTTTGCTGCAGACCCGACACGATGCCACAATGGTCCTGCTGGGGCACCAACTGACGACGCTGTCCAGCGGCATCCTGCTGTTGTGGGGTACCCGGGTTTTTTTGGGGAAGCCAATGTCCCGTTGGATGGGGTATGGTTTTGTGCTGGTTGCGGCATGGATAATGTCCGGGGTTTTTAACCACTTTTCCTGGCGCTTACTCAACCTGCCTACTTTCACATTCCTGGGACTGATTTATATCTGGACGGGGACTGTATTGCTGCGTTGCAGGGAGATAGATGGGTTGGGCAAACAGTTTACCGGGTGGGGATTTGTTTTATGGGGTATCCACAAAGCCAACTACCCGTTCTTAGCACCTGTGACATGGCTTGCACCATGGGGGTACCTTATTGCCACTATCCTGACATTAGTGGTTGCCGCAGGTACTTTGCTGATCTATTTCGAAAAGATCAGAAGGATCCTGAGCGCCAGTGAATCACGGTTCCGGATGCTGGCCGAAAACGCACAGGATATCGTCTATCGATACCGGTTTACTCCGGTGCGCGGTTTTGAGTTTGTCAGTCCCTCGGCCACAAAAATTGTAGGTTATACTCCGGAAGAGCATTATGCCGACCCGGACCTGGTTTTTAAAATAGCGCACCCCGATGACATCCCGCTTTTGCAGGATATTCGAGTATTAACAGGCTTAAACAAGGAGCCGATGTTGCTGCGTTTTTTTCGCAAAGACGGGACGATGGTCTGGACCGAACACCATAATGTGCCCATTTATGACGAGAACGGAAACATTGTGGGTTTTGAGGGAATAGCCCGGGATGTCACCGGGCGTAAGAAGGCAGAGGAAGCAGTACGGGAATCTGAAAGCCGCTTCCGGGAAATGCTGGAAAACCTTCAACTGGTAACAGTGATCCTGGATTTACAGGGTAATATCGAATTCTGCAACAATTTTTTGCTGGCGATAACAGGTTGGGAGCGGCAGGATGTTATCGGGCGAAACTGGTTCGATACCTTTGTTCCCCCGGACTCCCGGGAGAAATACCGGCAGTTTTACCTGGACTGGCTTTCAGAAATTAATGACCCGCCTTACTCTCTCAAAGAGAACGAAATAATGACCAGACACGGGGAACTGCGCAGGATCTCGTGGACCACCACTTTTTTGAAAGATCCCCACGGCAATATAACAGGTTTGGCATGTTTCGGCGAAGATATTACCGACCGCAGGCAGGCGGAGGAAGCATTAAAAAGGTATGAGCTCCTATCCAAGCATGCGGCGGATATTATTTTATTCTTCCGGCGTGACGGTGAAATAATTGAAGCCAATGATGCCGCGGTCAAAATGTACGGCTATAGCCGGGAAGAACTTTTAAAAATAAACATCCATAACCTGCGTGCTCCTCAGAGCAGGGCCTTATTAAGTGAACATATTAAGCAGGCGGAAAACAGGGGAATTTTGTTTGAAACCTTTCACCAACGCAAAGACGGGACTATTTTCCCCGTGGAGGTAAGTTTGCACAGCACTGTTTTAGGCGATGAACGCGTCCTGTTCGCTATCGTCCGTGATATCACCGAGCGCAAGCGGGCTGAAGAAACAATCAATCACTTGGCTTATCATGATCCCCTTACCGATTTGCCCAACCGCTTACTTTTTTATGACCGCCTAACCCTGGCTTTGGCTCATGCCCGCCGGAGCGGGAGGATGCTGGCCGTGATGTTTCTGGACCTGGACCACTTTAAAATAGTAAATGATATGATGGGGCATGCTGTGGGCGACCAGTTGTTGAAGGATGTCGGGCGGCAGTTGAAGGGGTGTGTCCGTTCCGATGATACCGTAGCCCGCATTGGGGGGGACGAATTTACGATCCTGCTGCCGGAAATCAACCGGGCGGAAGACGCTGCCAAGGTAGCGGAAAAGATCAACCAGACCCTGAAAAAAGCATGGATTCTCAACGGGTATGAATTCCATATCACAACCAGTATAGGAATCGCCCTGTACCCCAATGACGGTGAGGATGCCGATACGCTGACGAAAAATGCCGATACTGCCATGTACCGGGCTAAGGAGCACGGAAATAACTATCAATTTTTTAATCCCTCCATGAATCTAAAGGCCATTGAACGCCTGGAAATTGAACTGTCCCTGCGCAGAGCGGTGGAACAGAACGAATTTGAAGTATATTACCAGCCCCAGGTGGATATCAGCGCCGGAAAAATTGTGGGGGTGGAAGCCCTGGTGCGCTGGAACCATCCCGAACGGGGGCAGGTGCTACCGATCGAGTTTATCTCCGTAGCCGAGGAAACGGGATTGATTATACCTATCGGGGAATGGGTATTGCGTACCGCCTGCGCCCAAAACAAGGCCTGGCAGCAGGCAGGCTACCCGCCTATGCGTATGGCTGTCAACCTTTCCGCATATCAGTTCCGGCAGAAACAGTTGGTTGAAACTGTCGCTAGAGCGCTAAGGGAAACGGGAATGGACCCCAGGTACCTGGAACTGGAAATCACTGAAAGCACGGCTATGCAGGACGTCGAATTTACCATTGCGATGCTGCGCAGCCTGAGAGAAATGGGAATCCGGATTGCCCTGGATGACTTCGGTACGGGTTACTCTTCCCTCAGCTACCTGAGGAAATTCCCCATCACCACCCTGAAAGTGGACCGGTCTTTTGTCCGTGATGTGCTCACCGACCCGGAGGATGCGGCCATCGTGGCAACCATAATCACCCTGGCCCAAATCCTCAAACTGAATGTAATTATTGAAGGTGTGGAGACCGAAGAAGAACTGGCTTTCTTCGAACAGCAGGAATGTTTTGAAATGCAGGGTTACCTATTTAGTGAGCCCAAGCCTGCCGGAGAGATCGAAAAACTGCTGCAAAAAGCGGCGGCTGTATATGAGAAAGGTCTGAAAAGCGTATGACGAAAACAAATTGGCGGGATTGCCCGTTCACCGTGCATGCTTACCTGCACGGTTTTTTGAATTGTTCACAAAGATTTCACAATTTCACCCTAGTTTAATCACAGGTTCGGGGTATACTTAGTACAAGAGGAACAGAAATAAAAAAGGAGGTGACCGGTATGAAGAAAAAGTGGTTGATTGCAATTACAGTAATACTAGTTCTGGCTTTAGCCCTTCCGGCATACGCTGCTATTACCGATGCTCAGAAGAAAGAACTCCTGGATCTTCACAAGCAGATGGTCGAGCTGCGCAAGAAGATGGTTGACATTTATGTGGAGTCCGGCCAGATCACGGCTGACCAGGGGAAAACCATTAAGGACCGCATGGACCAAATGGAGAAGTACCGTGAGGAAAACGGTATTCTTCCCGGGCCCGGCATGGGCGGCCTGGGTGGCTGCGGCGGCTGGGGCGGTGGAAAAGCCGGCTTCAGAGGCGGCTTTGGCGGCTTCGGCGGCGGCCCGATGATGGGCGGCTGGGGCTGGGGAGGAGCCCAAACCCAGAGTCTCTAATCCATAAAGAAAACCGTGCAGAGTGTTGGCTGCACGGTTTTTTGTCTTTCTTAACAAATTATTTTTGGGTTAGTGTAAAGTATTCTTGGGGAATTCCAAAAAAATTCCAAAGGATTTTTTAGGTAAAAAAGCAAACAAATTACCCCAAAAATCTTGACAGCATCATTTGAGCGCCACATCTTGTATTTTTACCGGATATCGAATATAATACCCCTATGGGGTACTTTCTAAACGAATTAAGGTTACAGAGAGGAGGCGAAAACTAATGATTACTGTCACAGAAGCCGCCCGGACAGAACTGAAAAAGACTCTGGATAAATATAAAGCCGATATAATCAGGATTATCTTTGACGGGTTCGGTTGAGGCGGCGCAAATTTCAGAATGACTTTGGACAAGTCAGTTCAAGACAATGACAGAGTCTTCGAACAGGACGGGTTTAAGGTGGTCATCAGCCAGGACTACAATGATTTCTACCAAAACCTCAAGATAGACTGGGTCGAGGATTTCTACGGCAGGGGCTTTAGAATTTACGACACAATGAAGCCGAGCTGCTGTTAAAATTCCATAGCGGACACGGAAGATGCAGGAGCACCTGCATCTTTTTTCTTTTGTTCCTCTGCAATCCTTTATTTTTATTGCAAATAAATGTATAATTAAGAATAAAACCAAACGGCGGTATATAATTACAGGAGGTGTTTTATGTTAGAGAAATTTTTTGCCAGGATCGGTATCGGTTCGGCCATGGCAGACCTTGAAATACCCAAGCCGGAGACGGAGCTGGGAGGGGTCCTGGAGGGGACGGTACGGATTAAGGGCGGGAGTGTTGAACAGGAGATAGAAAAAATGTACATAACTCTGGTGCTTAAGTCCTCCTATTTCGACGGAAGCCAGACCAGGCCTTACAGTCAGAATATCTCAATAGTCAAGGTCGCTGAGAATGTGGTGGTAAAACCCGGCCAGGAAGAAGTGGTTCCTATCAGTATTGAGGTGCCCAGCAACCGCCACCTGCCTGTTTCCCGGGGAGTAACAAGGTATTACCTGCGGACCAGCCTTGATATCCGCCATGCTCCTGATCCGGTTGATCATGATGAGATAAAAATTGTTCCTGGCAAATACCTGAAAACTCTGCTAGATTCCATGGCATTTCTCGGTTTCCAGGAACAAGCCGACACCGGCCAGTACAACGGGCGCTACCAGCAATTTAAATACAAGCCTACTGCACTTTTTGCCCGGGAACTGGATGAAATCCGGGTTTACCCAATATGCCATGAGCAGGAGCTGTTGCTGGGGATGGTGATTGACAAGAAAGATGAAGGTATTATTGGCAGCATCCTGCATGGTATTCAACTGGACGAAAAGTCCCTTAACATTAAAATTCCTTACGGTGAAATGAACAGTGTTTCCCGGGTTGCTGATTTGCTGAAAGAAATTATCAAGAAAGAATATGAAAAAATTTAAACACGCAAAAAGAGCAGGGTTCACAGGACCTGCTCTTTGATTTCTTTCGCTTCCACATACATGATGATTTTTTCCGAGACAAGAGTTTCTTTGACGGTTAAATGGTATTTGTGCTTGCCGGTTTCGATTATTCTCTGGTCTACAATGTTTGTTACCAGGATGGGGTCAAGAGTCTTGACTTCCTTGGCCATTAAATTTTTCAGCAGCTTTTTTACGGCTGTCTCAATCTCAAGTTGTTCATACTCGTTCTTGTATTTAACATGAACATCAATATCGTTAACAACCAGCTTTTGCCTTGCCGCCAGCTTTTTCTCCAGGTCGGCCATGGACTTTTGCATGTTGGCCAGCTGTTCAGTCCGGTCTTCCAGCTGAGACTGCAGGATGCGGATTTTCAGTTCAGCCTCGTCGAGATGCCGCCCGGCCGCCAGGTTCAAACCGGCGGCTCCCAGCACTGCTCCGAGAATAAAACCGGCTAAAATCGGTTTGACTCCGGTAAAAATCACGGCTTATTTCCCACCAGGATTAATATCAGAACATAGCCCAGATGAGCGCCGGCAAAGGAGCTAAAGATAAAGCCCAACTGTTTAATTGCGGTCGTGATATGTCCTTCCAGCAGACTTGATTCCAGAACCTGCAGGGAAGTAAAGGTGCCTCCTATGGCGGCTACCGCGGCCCAAATCTTCAGGTCCCGGGCCAGCTCCGCCATGGTTCTGAAGGGGCCCTGGCCGGTAAGGAGAGCGGAGATTGACCCGATCAACGTGCCGCCGATAATCATGCCCAGCGCCGTTAAGAACATGTACAGGAGTTTTTCGATAAACTTTTCCATTTGCGTCACCCCGGTGTTTTTAAGATTATGTATATTAAGTCAGGCTGTAAATATTCGCTTCCCATCCAAAGGAAATAACGGACTCCTTAAGTTTTCAGGAAGATTTTTCGATAATTATAATAGAGATAATAATGAAGGACTTGGTTGACAGCAACCCAAAGAGGGGGAATGCTCCATGACCAACCTTAAAAAATTGATCGTTGTGCTGGCAGTGATAGTTGGGATCCTGGCGGTGTTTGCCGTGGTAAAAGTGATGCAGCGGAACTACACATTTTATCCGAAGGTGTTTTATGAGTACAAAGAAAAAGGCAAGAATACGCAGTTCAAGTTTGATGACGTGCGGAAAGGCTTCCAATAGACTTGCGGTGCAGTATAACCGGGCAGGTATGGTGCCGGCCGGTTTTTTATTTTTGGTGAGGGATTTCCGCAAACAGGGTTTTGGGTGCTTTAGGTCGAAAAATATATAATATTGAAAAATCATATAATGTTGAATAAGTATATTAATTTTGCATGAAAGACTTTGATGTTATGACTGAATTATTGCGAATTAACAACATAAGTTTTTCTACAGGCGCTAACGGCAGGGATATCAGGGTGTCGGCGGGGGTGGACGAAGGCTGCGTTTTAGGCGTGCGCGGCCCGTCGGGTATCGGTAAAACAACTCTGCTGCGCATCCTGGCCCGGCTGAGGCCGGCGGAAGGAGGGGAAGTTTTCCTGCAGGGAAAACACTGGACGGACTTCTCATCTTCCCAATGGCGGCGGCGAGTCCATTACCTGGCGCAGAAACCGGCCTTGTTCGACGGCACCGTCAGGGAAAACCTGCAGAAGCCTTTTGAACTGGCAGCGGTAAAACAGGACCTGCGGTTTGACCCGGGAAAGGCGGCTGAACTGATGGAAAGACTGTTTTTATCCGCGAATATGCTGGACCAGGATGCCCGGACTTTGTCCGGGGGAGAAGCGTCCAGGCTGGCCTTGGTCAGGGCCCTGCTGGTTGAGCCCAGTATACTCTTGTTGGATGAGCCGCTGTCCGCTCTCGACCATGGCGCCGCCGGCGCTGTGCTGGACCTGATGGCGGGCTGGCTTCTTGGCGCTCCCGGCCGCGCGATGGTAATAGTATCCCATGTCGGTGAACTGGATAGGCTGCCCGGATTTTCGGTCTGTGAATTAAAAGGGAAAGAAGGTGGGGCTGTTGGGTAACCAGGTAATCCCGATATCTAACCTTCACCTGGCTTTGAGTGTGGTTTTGGTCTTTATTGCCGGCGGCATCTCGGCGGCCCTGCGGCTGGGGCTTTTGAAATCCCTGGCCTGGGGCACGGTGAGGACATTTGTCCAGCTGACGTTTATCGGTTATGTACTGAAATATGTGTTCACAGTAAACAACCTGTGGCTCATTTTTTCCATCGTAGTGGTGATGTGCTACGTGGCGGCCAGGGCTTCCGTAAAGAGGACCCCCGGTGTTCCGGATTACCCGGTGACGCTGGCTTTCTGGTCTCTGTTGGCCAGCACTGTCCTGGTGGGCCTGGTGGTGGTTCGCTTGATCATCAATCCGGCTCCCTGGTACACGGCCAGGATAATAATTCCGATTTTCGGGATGATTCTCGGCAATTCCATGAACGGGATTGCCCTGTCCCTCGACCGGCTGTACAGTGAAGCATACCTCCGGGCAGGGGAAATCGAAACCCTGCTGGCTTTTGGGGCCACACCGTGGGAAGCGGTCAGGGGTTGTGTGAAAGATGCCATGCGGGCAGGCATGACCCCCACCATCAATTCCCTGATGGTGGTTGGGCTTGTTAGCCTGCCGGGTATGATGACCGGGCAGATTCTCGGCGGGGTTGACCCCGGCGAAGCCGTCAGGTATCAAATCGTTGTAATGCTGATGATTACAGCCGCGGTGGCTGCCGGCTGTTTAATGCTGGTTGGCCTGTCGTATAAGAGGCTGTTTACTCCTGACGGGGCCTTAAAAGGCGAGATAACCGGGAGCCGCCAGTAAGGCCGGTGTCCGGTGGAACCCATTACTTGAGGAATACTTGCCGAAAGGTGGTTTTAATAATGTACGAAATTTCGGCTTCTGCCCATTTTGATGCGGCCCACTACCTGCGCGGGTATAAAGGAAAATGCGCCAATGTCCACGGGCACCGCTGGCAAGTGGAAATCGCGATGCAGGGACCGGAGCTTAACGAACAGGGAATTCTCATTGATTTCATGGATGTAAAAACCATGCTCAAAGAGGTGCTGGACCTGTTTGACCACAGGATGATTAACGAAGTGCCCCCTTTTGACGGTTTGAACCCTACGGCTGAAAACATTGCCAGGTTCATTTTCCGGGAAATGTCTGAAAAACTGAAACGTCTGACAGGCTCCGATATCAAAATAGCAAGGGTTACCGTGCGGGAATCGGAGAGCGCCGGCGCCACGTATTTTAGTGATGAGTGATGAGTGGTGAGCCGGGTATGCGCTCCCCTCTCTCCACCAGCTACTAACTTTACTCAAGGAGGCCTAATATCATATGAAAGCGGTTGTCCTGCTGTCAGGCGGTTTGGATTCGACGGTTTGTATGAGCGTTGCCGGGGCGGCGGGCTATGAACTTTATCCGATAAGTTTTTCATACGGCCAGAGGCACAACAGGGAAATAGAATGCGCAAAAAAAATTGCCGCCTATTATGGGGTAAAAAAACACCTGCTCATCAGGACCAACATGGATGCTATCGGAGGCAGCGCGCTGACGGCGGATATCGATGTTCCGGCAGGTGATGAGAACAGGACCGATATCCCGGTTACGTACGTCCCGGCCCGCAACCTCATATTTTTGAGCTATGCCCTGGGTTACGCGGAAGTACTGGATGCGGACAAAATATATATAGGCGTTAATGCCCTGGATTACTCGGGCTACCCCGACTGCCGCCCGGAGTTTATCGAAAGGTTTCAGGAACTGGCAAATTACGCGACCAAGGCCGCGGTACAGGACGGAAAAATGATAAAAGTGGAAACGCCTTTGATCAGCCTGACCAAGGCGGGGATCATTAAACTGGGCATGGAAAACAAGGCTCCTCTCCACCTTACGACCAGCTGCTACCGGGGAGGAGATAAGGCGTGCGGGACCTGTGACAGCTGCCTGCTCAGGCTGCGCGGGTTCAAAGAGGCGGGATACGAGGACCCGATCGAGTATGAGGGTCTAACCACTTTTCGTTGACGCTTTGCTTACCCTTTGGTAAAATTACCATGTACATCAGATTCAGATGTGGATGGTGAAGTGCGTGCTCCGAACCTACTTCTTTTACATATCATTTATGTTTTCCCTGATTGTCCCGGCCCTGCTTCTCCCGGTATGGCATCTGCTGGGCCAGTTTGACCTGAAAAAAGCCCAGCGCCGGTTCGGTTATTATGTAAGCAGCAATTGGGCCAGGTTTTTGCTGCTGACTGCGGGCGTGAAAGTTGCTGTAAAAGGTTTGGAAAATATACCCTCACAAGAAACGGTCCTGTTTATCAGCAATCACCAGGGAAATTTTGATATTCCGGTCCTTTTCAGCTGTTTAAAAAGGCCGGTAGGGTTTCTGGCCAAGGTTGAACTGGCCAGGGTTCCCGTTTTGCATTCCTGGATGCCCAAGCTTGGCTGTGTCTACATTGACCGCGGCGACCCGAGGCAGGCGGTGAGAGCTGTCCAGCAGTGTATAGAGGTTTTAAAGAACGGCCAGTCCATGGTTATTTTCCCGGAAGGAACCCGGAGCAGGGGGCCGGTAATGGGAGAATTTAAAAAAGGTAGCATGCGCCTGGCCGAGAAAGCCGGGGTTCCCATAGTCCCTGTAACTATCAATGGAACGTACAAAGTAATGGAAGCCAACAGGAACCGCATCAGGCCCGCTGATGTTTCGGTTACTGTTTCGCCGCCGATTTATTTTACCAGGTTGTCCAAAAAAGAACAGGACAATATCAACAATATTATCCATGAAACCATATCAAAGAACCTGACATAGTGATGATCTGCATATCAAACAGTAAAGACCGGTAAATCCGGTCTTTTAAACTAGCCGCTTAAATTTTTGATTAAGCTTCCCACTCTTTCCTTGGAAATTTCCAGGAACTCCGGGAAAGTCCGGTCGACAATGTCGAGGGCTTCTTCAATCACATTCGCTGCTGCGGGGACGTCGATATTAATCCCGTGTTTTTTGGCGGTCTGCCGGCCGTACTTTTTGGCCAGTTCCAGCGGAGTCATATTGTCGATGGTGACATATTCCCCGTAGATGGGAAAACTCATTGCCATTTTACCCACAGGAAGTTCGTAAAACGGTGCCAGGACCTGGCTTAAGGCCAGAATCAAGTCTTCGCTTGCCAAAGCCCGGGCCAGGTATCCGCGGTATTCTTTTCGGCGCTCGTAAAACCAGAGGTCCGCCGCCATTTCAATAAAATTGTGGGCCTTCCAAAATCCCATTTTCTCCGGCAGGCGGCAGCACTTAATCACTTTGCCGACCAGTGGCCGGGCGGCTTCAAAGGCATAACCTTTTGCAAAATTTAAATATTTCTCGTCACAATAATAATCGAGACCCGCCGGGGTTATTCCGTGGGTGACCGCTGCCTCCGCGAAGTCTTTGAAAATACCCAGTCCGCAAAGATATTCGTATATTTCGCCGCATCGCCTGTGGGTGTCCGGGTGTCCAAGATAGCCGGCTATTACGGTATCAGGGAAGACGGCGCCGAGAATTATTTCGTTGTTTAACTTGCCGAGGACATCTGCGGCAAAACAGATATGGACGTAAGGAAACAAGCACAACCCTCCTGTCAATTAATAAGGTAAGAAATCACTTCTACGTTTAGCCATTTTTTCCTGTATTTTTGTGTTGCCAATTTAAGGCAAATTGTTTGGCGCTTGTAACCGGTTATTTTCCTTGACAAGGCAACAGTAAACGGCTAACATAAAAGTATACCCCAGGGGGGTAAAAACTATGGTTCAAAAGGGGGGTTCAGTATGTGCATGGAGAAGAGTCCATGGGAGAAAGCCGTGGAATTTCACGGCCACGCCTGCCCGGGACTGGCTATAGGGTTTAAGGCATCGGAAGCTGCCATAAAGATTCTCGGATATGCCCGGGATGTCGATGAGGAAACAGTGGCAGTGGTGGAGAATGACAGCTGTGCAGTTGACGCTATTCAGTACATTCTGGGCTGTACGGTGGGGAAGGGCAACCTTATTTTCCGGAATAACGGTAAGCAGGTTTATACTATAGGAAGCGGAAAAAACGGCAGAGCGGTCAGGGTTTCCCTGAAGTTTGACGTTGCCTCTGCCGGCCAACCCGGTGAGTCGAAGGAGGAACGGATGGTAAAAAGCCGGCGCTTTTACCGTCTTCAAAGAAATGTGAATTGAGAACTTCCAAAATTCAGGGTATGGAACTAGTAAGTAATTTGTGCAATAATGTACTACAACAAA
>DYZU01000105.1 GCA_022735835.1 Thermincola sp.
ACAAAGCAGCCAATACCTCCTGTACCACGTGTCATGACAAAAAGCCGTATGACCATTCCACAAGGAATTGTGACGGCTGTCATAAAATTATAGAGGATTCCGGGCAAAAAGACTGCCGAAGCTGCCATGACCCATGGCCTCACGGGCCGGAGGTTTTCCTTGAGCCTAAACCCACCACTCCGACATTATGCGGGACATGCCATATAAGTTCCCTGGTGACTGAGGACCCGGTAAGGCGAAATACCTATTTCGACAGGGATCATTTAATCATAGACTGATTTCACCTGAATTAACCTGAAGTTGGGGGGTAATGAATTGATAGCCGAAAAACAGCCTCGCCTGGGCGAAATCCTTCTGCAGAAAGGCCTCATAAATGAGTACCAGCTTAGCCTGGCCCTGGAAAAACAAAAACTGTCGGGCAAAAGGCTGGGAAAAATTCTGATAGACGAAGGTTTCGTTAGCGAGCAGCTCATCATAGATTTGCTGGAGCAACAGCTTGGTATTTCACAGGTTCAGCTGTATGATATTGACATCCCTACCGAAGTTGTCAGGATGATTCCGGAAGCGGTGGCCCGTAAATACACATGCCTCCCTTACAAAAAAGAAGGCAATATCCTGTATGTGGCCATGGCCGATCCCCTGAACCTGTTCGCCATTGACGACCTGATGGTCATCACCAAGTGTGAAATTGAATCCTGTTTTGCCCTTTCGGATGATATCAAAAAATTGATCAACAAGTTTTACGGGTTCAATGACACCGATGATGAAAAGTCCGATGAAGAACTGGCCGAACTCAGAGTCAGGGCTGATGAAGCCCCGATAATTAAGTACGTGAACAATTTATTTAACCAGGCTGTAAAACTCCGGGCCAGCGACATTCACATCGAACCCCAGGAAGGCGAATTAAGAATCCGTCTCAGGGTTGACGGGGTTCTCCAGGTAATTGCCCCTCCGCCCAAAGACCTGCAGCGGCTGGTTGTGCCCCGCATTAAGCTGATGTCTAACATGGACATTGCCGAAAAACGCCTGCCTCAGGACGGGCGAATAGAAATTACCGTCGACGGAAGAGGGATTGATTTAAGGGTTTCCTCCCTGCCGACTATAAACGGAGAGAAGATTGTCATAAGGGTTCTGGACAAGAGCATGTTTTTGATTGACCTAAATGACATCGGTTTTTCCAAAACCAATCTGGCCAACTTCACTTATCTGATAAACCAACCTTACGGCATGATCCTGGTAACCGGCCCGACCGGCTGCGGGAAAACCAGCACCCTCTATACTGCCTTAAACCAGCTGAATACATACGAAAAAAACATTATAACCGTGGAAGACCCGGTGGAATACCGGTTGAGAGGCATCAACCAGGTTCAGATTAACCCCAAGGCCGGCCTGACTTTTGCCAGCGGTCTGCGTTCAATATTAAGGCAGGACCCCAATATAGTCATGGTTGGTGAAATCAGGGACACTGAAACGGCCGATATCGCCATCAGGGCTGCCCTGACCGGGCACCTGGTATTCTCTACCCTGCACACCAATGACGCCGCCGGGGCCATAACCCGCCTCATAGATATGGGAATCGAACCGTTTCTGGTAGCTTCATCCGTAATCGGTGTCATGGCCCAACGCCTGGTAAGAAAAATCTGCAAACAGTGCAAGGAACCTTACGTAGTCGGCCCGGACGCCCCCGAAAGGCATATCCTGAACATTCCTCCCGCAGAAAAACTCATTCTTTACAGGGGCAAAGGCTGTAGCCACTGCAACCGCACCGGTTATTCGGGCCGTACGGCAATCCATGAGATCCTGATAATCGACAACAAAATCAAGGAACTGATCAATGAGAAAAAATCAAGTGATGTGATTTCAGCCCAGGCCGTATCCGCCGGAATGAAAACCCTGCAGCAGGACGGCCTGGCCAAGGCATTACAGGGTATAACCACTTATCAGGAAGTAATTAAAGTCGCTTATAACGAGTAACAGGGAAAACCGCCGGGCTGACAGGGGAAATCGCCGGGCTGAATGAACTCGTAAAATTGGTGGTGAATAATTTGGCACAATCCTATCGTTATATTGTTAAAGACCGGCAAGGAAAAAGCTACAAGGGCATCATTAATGCCGAAAGTAAGGGAGCAGCCGCTTCTGTTCTTACTGAACAGGGCTATTATATAACCGAACTTGAACAGGTTAAGTCGCTGACAGATTATATTGAAATCTCGGCGGGCAAAGCCGGAAACGCAGACCTTTCCATATACTGCCGGAACCTTTCCGCCATGCTGGCAGCCGGCCTGTCAATCACCCAGACTCTCCGGATTCTGGCCAAACAGGCGCCCAACAGAATTCTCAGAAATACCACCCAAAAGATGATTGCCGATTTGGAAGGCGGTTTGCCCCTTTCCTCTTCCATGCGAAAATACAAAAATGTTTTTCCGGACATCGCCGTTACCATGGTCGAAGCCGGGGAACTGGCCGGAGTCCTGGAGCAGACCTTTGATAACCTGTCAATCTATTTCAAAAAGGAAAACGAACTGAGGGAAAAGGTTATTTCAGCAATTATTTACCCATCCATTGTGACAGGTTTTGCTTTAATAGTACTGGGGGTATTGCTGAATTTTGTCCTGCCCAACTTTGCCAATATGTTCAAAAGCGCGGGAGTGCAGCTTCCGGCTTTAACAAGGTTTTTCCTGGATTTGTCCGCTTTTGTGAAAACCAATATCCTGACCATCCTTGTTGTCATCCTGGCCCTGTTTGTGATTTTAAGGATAGCTTTTAGGACAGGTCCCGGAAAGAAAGTCAGGGACTGGTTTTTGATTAAACTACCTGTTATCGGTAAATTTAATTCAAAGGTTGCTATCTCGAGATTCTGCCGTACCCTTTCCCTCTTAATCCAGACCGGAGTTCCAATCCTCCAGGCTCTGGGAATAGTAAACAGGGTATCCGGCAATGTGATTATCTCGGAAAACATCATTAGAGCCGGACAAGCTATGGAAAAGGGGGAAAGCATGTCTACCCCCCTCGCGGAGTCAAGTATTTTCACCCCCATGGTCACCCAGATGATCAGCATAGGTGAAGAAACAGGGACCCTGGACGTAATGCTGGGTAAGATCTCCGATATCTATGATGAAGAAATCGAGCGCACCGTAAAACGGCTGACCTCAATTCTCGAGCCGGTAATCATCATTCTCCTCTCTGTTATTGTGGGAATTATCCTCTTATCCGTTGTTATTCCGATGTTTGACATCATTACAAAGGTACCCGGCTAAAAGTATAATTCTTTTTACGGAGGTAATTTAAGGTGATCAAGCTTTTAAAATCATGCAAACTTAACAGGAAAGGCTTTACCTTAATCGAACTGATGGCAGTGGTGGTCATTTTGGGTATCTTGACGGCCTTTGCGGTTCCGAAAGTGATAGGTTCAATTTCTAAAGCAAAGGAAAAGACCGATAATGCCAATATCACGACCCTGCAACGGACCGTGAACAGGGTTTACGCCGAAGAAGGCAGCTATCCGGCCAGCCTGGATGAGTTGGTCAGCAAGGGATACATGGAAAGTATTCCTGATGACCCCGTCGGAAACGCCAGATACAATTACGATAATATCAGCGGTGTAGTTTCACATGGGGGACACTGAGTTCCCTGGCGGAGGAACCATGGCGCTTCCGGTCATATTACTGGGTCTTTGTATAGGCAGTTTTTTAAATGTCTTAATATATCGTCTACCCAGGGGCGGTTCTGTCTTGGGACCGCGCTCTTATTGTCCCGAGTGCGGGAGCACGCTGAGATGGTTTAATCTCATCCCTGTCGTCAGCTTTATCCTGCAGAAAGGAAGATGCGCTTACTGCGGGGCAAAAGTTTCTCTCCGGTACCCGGCCGTTGAACTTCTAACCACAGTAGTATTCTGGCTGGTATACCGGTATTACGGTTTCAGTTGGCAGGCCGCCGGCTACTGGACCCTGTCCGCATTGCTGACAGCTGCCAGTTTCATTGACCTGGAATACAGGATAATCCCTAATGAAATTACGTATACCGGCATCATCCTGGGTTTTGTTTTCAGCCTGAAAACAGGGCTTTTTTCCGGTTTGGCCGGTTTCGCCCTGGGTGGCGGAATAATGCTGGCCACAGCCGTTTTCAGCAAAGGCAACATGGGCGGCGGGGATATCAAGCTGGCTGCCGTGATGGGCCTGTTTTTGGGCTGGCAACTGCTGCTCCCGGCCCTGTTCTGGGGATTCTTTCTCGGCGCGGTTTGCGGAGTCACCTTATTGGCTCTCGGTATCGTGAAAAGAAAAGACCCTTTTCCCTTCGGGCCGTTTCTCGCAGCAGGTTCAATCATATCCCTTTTATGGGGAAATGACATGATTCTATGGTATGCCGGCAGGTTTATTTAATTTTCCGGGCAGGTGAACCAATTGAGTAACAAAAACGAAAAAGGGTTTACACTGGTCGAAATTATGGCGGTGGCAGTTATCATTGGAATTCTGGCCGCAGTTGCAGCGCCCCGTTTTATCAACAGCAAAAAGTATGAAATTAAAAATGCCGTGCGCAACCTGGTCCGCGATATCAAATATGCCCAACAGGAAGCCATGCGCATGAAATATGACCACAATACCGGAAACGTCGGGGTTCGCATAAGCTTTTCCCCCAAAAGTAAAACCGGTGACCCGGCAACGGGGGTAACTACCGCCAATCCTGCCCACTATAAAATATTTTATATAGATAATTCCGGGGGCGAAAACCCTCTCGAAAACGAAAGGTATACCGAGGAAATTGAACTTCCCGCAGGGATTGATTTCCTGGAGAATACCCCGCCGGGGACAGTTAATCTGGTCAGTTCCGACAAAGAGGTACAACTCACTTTCAACCATAACGGAGAAATAAGCAGCCAAAACTGGGGCTCGGAAGTTTCGGGCTTTGTGTATTTACAGGATGAATATAAAATGGTCTCAATCGAGATAAAAAAACCCTGGGGTCATATTACCGTACGGGAGTACCCCAAATAGAGGTGGCAGGCAGATGAATTTACGGCAGGACGAAAAAGGGACAACCCTGGTTGAAGTAATTGCGGCAGTTACCCTGCTGGCTGTCGCCCTGCTGCCTATTCTGGGCGGAATCACAGAAGCCAACAATGCGATGATTCAGGCCGGCAAAAAAACCCAGGCTCTCTATCTGGCCCAGAAGGAACTGGAGATCACGAAAGCGGAAATCAGAGCAGACGCCAGGCAAAACTCCGGGCGAATCAATATCCCGCCGGAAAACACGGCGGAAAAGGCCGTTTTCATCCCCCTGCCGGAACCTAACCGGGGATATGCCAAAAAAATAGTGATGAAGCAGCTCCACAACCGGACTTATAACCTGGTGCAGCTGGAAGTTACCGTAAAATGGGGCGAGCTGGCAAATCAGAAAATCAGTCTGGTAACCCAGGTTACAGGTGATCAAATATGAAAATATCACGTATTTTAAGTGACGAAAGGGGCCTTACCCTCCCGGAAGTAATGGCGGCCGTGCTTATTTTAAGTATCGTGACTGTCTCCCTCTACGCTGTTTACGATTATTCCTTCAATTCCTATAAATGGGGAGGAGACTATGCGAACAACCAGGACCAGGGCCGGCTTGTCCTGCAAAAGATAACCGGAACGGTCAGAAAAGGGTTCGATATCCATACCGTTACGGGTGAGGACGGTTTTTTGCTGGATGTGCTCACTGATTGCAAACTGTTTAATTCCTTTGATGACAACCGGATCTGGACCGGGAGAGCATCCGGTGAATTTGCCGGTAATCCCCCCACCAGAGACAAGGACCGGTTCACAATCAACATGCAGGCCGGGGTGGCCGGAAGCGTGTACCAATTGGAAACAACAGCCCCCTTTGCCCTGGTCAAACCGACCGTAAAAGGTCATATCCAGGTTGAGGCAAAAATTAATGCCTCATCTTTAAAACCCGGGAGCGCCGCTTTTTTGTACCTGGTCGGCCCCAAACAGGAAGGCGACGCCACCCTGCCCAATGACCTCAATTATGTCGGAGTCCGGTTGACCGGTGCGGGTGAGCTGAGCATTGTTGACAACGTTTACGGACTGGCCGGAACCGTTTATTCATACCCTGAACACATCGACCTTAACCGGGAACATATTATCCGGCTCTCCCTCCAACCGCGCGGATACAATGACCTCAGTCACTGGATTACTTTATACCTCGATAATGTTGAGAAATATCGCGAAGAAAAGGATAAAAGCGTAACATGGACCGGGGAAAACAACCTTGCTTTTGTCAGGCTGGGGCTTGCAGCAACCGAAAACGTGCAAGACACGGGCATTACCTTTACAGGTTTGAGTCTCTTTTATAATTCGGACAAATATTATTCCCGTAATGAGGAACTCTTCTACCAAAAGAACGAAGAAACAGAGCTCCAGGTTGCCGGGGGCATAAAAAACTTCAGGGTTAACCGCGACGCCAACCTGGCCGATATAGAACTGACCTTTAAAAACGCTGACCCCAACGGCAAACAGAACAGCTCATATACGCTGCGGTCAAGTATAACCTTCCAGGGGAGGTAACCGGTTTGGTTATTAGGAAACTGGCAACGGTAACCGGCAACGAAAAAGGTTCGGCCCTCATCTTGGCCATATCACTGGTCTCCCTTCTCGCTGTCCTGGCTCTCGGGTACGGCGTTTTTGCCACCACAGAGCTGCAGATGGGATTAAATGATCACGCCCGGTGGCAGGCCAGCTACCTGGCCGAAGCCGGCATCAACAGAATGATTTGGGAGTTGCGCGAAAAAAGCCTGGAGAGCTTGGTAATTGAAAGAATCCTAAGACCCGCTAACGACATTCCCGAGCACTATTTCCTGGATACCGCCCCCGGCGACAGTGTCGATAACCTGGTTGTAAAGGACAGTACAAACAAAATTTTAGGGGATGTATCAGTCGAATTATTCAGGAACCAGCTTGACCTTGTAGTAAAGGCCAGGGGAACTTATTCCGGCACGGAACGCGTAATAGAGGCCACCATAAGGAACGGTGAAGGCGACCCCGCTGCACCGCTGCGCAACTACACCATCACAAGCTGGCACGAATACTAGGGGAGGAATACAATGTTTGGCGCCAAGAGTCATATAGGACTGGATATCGGAACAACAGCAATCCGGGCTGTAGAAGCAGAAAACAAAAACAACCAGACGGTGATCACAAAAATAGGTGTATCCACCCCGCCCGCAGGAACGATAGCAGACGGTAAAGTGGCCAAACCGGACGATTTGACGAAAGCCATCAGGAAAGCCATAGAGGACGGCAACTTCAAAAGTAAAAGAGTTTACTTCACCATCAACCCTTTAAATGTAATAATCCGTTACCTGGAGTTACCTCTGATGACAGATGACGAAGCAAGGGAAGCAATAAAATGGGAACTGTCCAGAAACATACCCTTTACCGGTAAGGCGGTGTACGATTTTCAGGTCCTGAACAAAGACAGCGGGATCATGAATGTGATGCTGGTGGCAGTTGAAGAAAACATTGTCGAGAATTATTGCGCCTGTATTAAAAATGCCGGACTGATTCCGGCCGTTGTAGATATTGAACCCCTGGCAATGGCCCGTCTTATTGAAAGGCTGCCCAGGATCGGTGAGCATGACAAGGGCCTGCGAAGGGAATGGGACCAAAACACCGTAATGCTGGTTGATTTGGGAGACCAGTATACCAGCCTAAGCTTTTTCCAGAAGAAATCCTTGAGTTTCCACCGGGTTATCCCGTTTGGCGGGCAGGAAATAACCAATATACTCTCCCCGGAAAGATATGATTTTGCAATTAACGGCGCTGCGGAAGTCCGGTCCGTTTTGCTCAAGCTTGTTCAGGAAATAAAGCGCTCCACAAAGTTTTACCGGCTGGAAAACCGTAATGATGAAATTTCCGGCATGATTTTGGCAGGAGGTTTGGCCCAACTTAAGGGGCTGGATAAATTCCTGGCGGAGGAATTAAGCATGGCCGTGGAAGTCCTCAACCCTTTCCCGGCATTTCGTACTTTGCCGGAGGTTCAAGCAAAAATTGACACTTACGGCCCTGCTTTAAGCCTGGGTTTGGGATTAGCGATCAGGGAGGCAAAGACATGAGAGACATAAACTTATTACCCCAATCCTGCCGAAATTCCACGGAAAAGAATATACATGTCTACCTTCTTGCAACAATTACAGGTATATTATTGGTATCAGTAATATATTTCTTGTTTTTATTCCAGCAGCTTTCATCGGTCCGGGCGGAAAACGCCGTTCTTCAGGAAACGGTAAACAAAATCAGCGGAGCCAAAACTCCGGTCAACAGGGAAGACCGGCGTGCTGCCGTAATCCGTAAGCTTGATGAGGAAAATCCTAAAATGGCCGGGCTCATTGAGATCGTATTTGCCAAGGCGCCTGCGGGCCTGCATATCACCCGGGTGGTTCAGTTTGAAACCCGTAAACTGATTATTTCCGGGACGGGCAACTCAAACCACCAAATTACAAGCTATACAGAAGAACTCAAAAAAATCCCACAGTTAAAAAATCTGGCGGTAAAATTTATCCAGGAGGCTTCGCCCGGGAATTATACCTTTGAACTGCAGGGTTTAATATAAAGGGGTGAGAAATTATAAAACTGCCAAATACTTTAAAAAACAGCAAATTATTGGCCGGCATCCTCGTAATTGAACTCCTGGTAATTTATTTTTTCTTCTACCTGCCTCTTACCTCTAATTTAACTGCCGAGACGGCCATAAAACTCAGCCTTGAGAGTCAGGTAAAGGACGAAAAGACCCGGAAACAATCCGGGCAAAACATAGAAGATGCGGGTAAAACCGTACCCGTTCAGATGAACAGTGAAGCCTTCCTAAGCCAGTTAGACCTGAAAGCAAAAGACAACCAGGTGCGGATTTTGCAAATCAGCCAGGAGCAGCCGGTCAAGGCCGGGGATTTGGAAAGCCTGGACATTAATTTGATTTTGGAAGGTCCAAAAGATAAGGTAATCAGGTTTTTAAAGGAACTCGATAACGAGTCCCGTCTTGTCAGGTTCACCAGCTGGCAGATCCAACCACATGAAGATAACCTGAAAATTATTTTAAAGCTCACTATTTATGCCATGCCTTGAAACCATGTTGGCAAAAGGCTATGATGTGGAATACCACTGCTGTTCATCCGACAACGGTTCCCTTGACGGGGTGTGCATCCCCCAAATAGGAGTGGCTTTGATTGACGGCACCGCCCCTCATATAGTAGACCCCAAGAATCCCGGTGCCGTTGACGAAATTGTCCATTTGGGAGATTTCTGGGATGAAGACCTTTTAAGACAAAACAAAGAAGCTGTCCTCAAATCCAACCAACGGGTGGGAAGGCTCTTTCAATCAGCTTACTTCAGCCTGCGGGAAGCCGCCGCCTTTTCGCCACGGCAATAACCCCGGAAGGGCCGGTGAATTACCTGGATACCGTTCTCCGGGAAATAGAAAAACTGTATATGATAAAAGGCGAACCGGGCAGCGGAAAAGCTACTCTCCTTGGGAAAGTTGCCGGCCATGCCCAGGCAATGGGCCTGTAATACTGAAATCTAATGTGATGGAGTCATACTACATACCGGCCATGGATTTCTCAGCCATTAACGCCAGCGAAATGAAATATTGGCGCGGGTCCTTAAATATGCAGAAGAGAAGGACCAGAACATCGGCCCCTCGCTACGTTAACGTGTGAAGCTGCCGTCTGAAAGTTCCGTCCCTGTAACCGCTGATAATTCCGGCGTTGACCGCCGTTGACAGAGCACCGGCGTACCAGGTATTTGTCCTGACATCAGTGAAACGTGTGTATCCGGAACCTGGCATCAGTCCCAACGCCCTTACCAACATGGTAACAAATTGACCTCTGGTAATGTTTTTTCGGCCCGCCCGATGAGCTTACCGTTACCGTTGACCTTCACGATGCTCCCGGTTTCCGCGTATCCGGTAACAATCACCAGGCTGTTCCCGGTTTTCACTCCGTCAGCCGTCAAAACTCGTTTCGCCGGCCCCCTCTGCTGAGGGTACAACAACCATGGCCAGCCACACCGTCAGGATAAAGGGCAGGCAATAATTAAAATGACGTACTGGTCGCTTCATTACAATCACATCCGTTTTTCACAACTGATTGGAAAAAGGAGCGCAGCAGTATAAGCTGCTCTCCTTTAATGTCCGGCTTATTTATAGAGAATCTCTATCCGGTAACCGGCATCCAGCACAGGTGAAGCGGTATGACCTTCCCCGCCGTAGAACCAAATCACAGCCTTGCGGGTTCCCTTGGTAAAGGTTACATTGAAAAAGTCAGACCCTGCAGTCGGTGGCTCCGAAATCAGAGTCCAGCCGTTGGCTGCCATTTCAGCCTGGTAGAACCCCCACACGGCGTCACCCGTGACCTCAGCTCGGCGGTTTGATATCAGGACTCTCCCGCCTAATAGGAACTCAGCCGGCATCCATGACTCACCGTTGAATATACGGGCATCTATCGGTGTTGACCACATATACCCGCCGTACTTGGGTATATCTGACGGCACCAGGTAAGCCAGGTTAATGCCGTGAGCAGTGGGATGGCAGGCAAAGCAGTTCATGTCGCCCGATTGAACAGCCCAGGTAACTTCAAGTCTGGCGCTGTTATGGCAGGTATCACAGGTCCAGGGCTTTGGCTGGCCTGTAACGGGGTCTGTCTGTGTTTTCGGGTTGTTTAAGTGCTCCTGGGTTAGGCTATTTATATGGCACGTGGTGCACTTGGCATCGAGATATGTTATGGCATGCAGCTGCTCATGGCTTGCTTGCACGTGGCATGCTTCGCAGTTCTTCAAACTGTTTGCGATGGCGTATACTACCCCCTCGACAGTACTGGCATGGCAGGTATCACAGGTCCAGGCATTGCCCGTCTGGGTTGTGGGGTTGTTCAGGTGTTCCTGGGTAAGGCTGTCTATATGGCACTTGGTGCAGTCGGTCCGGATACCTGTAGGCGTATGGTCTGCTTCGTGTCCCGACCCCAGGTGGCAGGCAGCACAGTTCACCAGTTTGTTCTCGATAGCATATACCACTTCCGCCACTGTGCTGGTATGGCAGGTGTTGCAGTCATACGGCACCCCTGTTGCCGGATCTTTATACCTGGGGTGTTCCAAGGTAAGGTTGCTGTCATGACACTTCTGGCAGTCGATGGAGATAGGTGATGTGTGGATGACGGCTATGTCCCCATGCTGCGGAATCTTGTAGCTGTATGTGGAGTTATGGCAGTAAGTGCATTCAAAAGAAAGAAGTACTTTGTAATCGTGACTTCCCCCGTGACATTTGCTGCAGTCCCGGATAGGCACATTTCCACCGTGACACCCGGAACAGTTACTCATGGGATGATTAGTCGGATAACCAGTATGACAGTCGGTACACTCTTCATAGGTTGACCCGCCTGTTCCTGTTATCTCAACAGTTCCGGAAGCCTGCAGAGCCCGGAAACTTCCGATAACAGAAGTGGCGTCAATCTTATAGGTAAATGTTCCGAGTGTTGTCACACCGCTGCTGTTTTTACCATCCCAAACAGCTGTGTTGGGAGCGGCCGGAAGTTCTTTGTAACTGTATATAGTTTTCACCAGAGAGCCGGTTGAATTGAAAACCCTTACTGTAACATAAGATCTCTCGGAAATATTGAAATTGATTGTAGTTCCTCCAACCCGCCCTAAATCAATAGAATCAGGGTCAGCATATACGGCAGAGATTACCGGGACTGCCCCTGCCTGGAAGGCCAGTTCGGCAGTACCTGTATTGTCGAAATTATCGACCGCAGTGAATTTCAGGATATAGTCCCCTGAAGCTATCGGGTTACCGGTGTTATCCAGGGTATCCCACGCTACCGAGTAACTGCCGCTGCTGTACCTGGTCTCTGCGGGGAGGTCACGGACAACACTGCGGTCCCCGGCTTTCAGAATCTGGGCAGTGACGGTGGCCGGTTCACTGACGGTGTACTTTAAGAAGGCTGTACTGCCAATCCTTACAATCGACGGGCTAGTACTCAGGCCTGTCAGTACAGGGTTATTTCCTTCCACCGTAATAGTTCCTTTGTAGGTACTCTTGAAGGTTTCCACAGTGGGGCTGACGGCATCTACCTGGTATGTATAGGACGCATCCGGAACATACTGCTGGCCGTCGTCCTTACCGTCCCATTGTACAGTGTTGTCTCCTGCTGATAAGGTACCGGCCGGTATAGTCCTGATTTTGGTAGTCCCTTTCAGGATTGTTAACGTTACTTTGGCGGTGTTTGACAGGTTAAAGCCGACCCTGGCGCTTCCGGCTGCCGGGTTAAACGGTTCGGGTGTGTGGGTCACGTTGCTGATATAAGGCTGGTACCCGCCGGTAGCGCTCCCTGTAACCTCGCAGGACTTCCCAAAGGCGTCAACCGCCTTCACAACCACTGAATAGGTACCTTCAGCCATATAGTTACCCGAGTCGTCTTTCCCGTCCCAGATGATTGTGACAGGCCCGGCTAACCGGTACTGGCCTGAAACCACGTTTCTGACCGGGGTTGTTCCCTGGTAGACGTTGACGTCTACGGTCGCATTCTCACTTAAGGTAAATTTCACCGACAGGCTGTTGCTTGCAATCTTGAAAGGGTCGGGGCTTAAGGTGAAACCGGTTATTTCAGGAGCCTTGTTCTCAATTGTAACAGTCAATTTAACAGTCGAGGAGAATGACGCGACAGTGGGGCTGACTGCGGTTATCTGAACGGTATAACTGCCGTCTGCCAACGGTTTGCCGGCATCATCGGTGCCGTTCCAGGTTACCGACCGGTCCCCCTGACCCTGGAATTCTTTGTTTGTTATCGTTCTTACTATAGTGCTGGTCCCTTTGAGAATCTGGGCAGTTACGAGAGCGTCATTGGACAGGTTGTAGGTGATGACAGCGGGGTCACCTGATGGGTCAAAGATGCCTGGAGTCACGGCGGTATTGTTGATAGCCGGCTGGTACCCGGCAACAAAGGATATGGTCTTGTCGGCTGAAGCCTTGCCGAAGCTGTCAACAGCACTGATGACCGCATTATATGTACCTTCCGGTACATAGTTACCGGCCTCGTTCCGGCCATCCCAGATCACAGTTATGGCCCCCGCACTGCGGGACACATTGTCCCACACCGTTTTTACCAAGTTGTTACTGCTGTCATATACTTTTACGGTAACACCGGCGTATTCGCTCAGGTTGAACTTGAAGCTCTGGGAAGTCTGGGCGAGTTTGAATGGATTCTGGGTTACTGTGAGGTTAGTGATTTGGGGTGGTTCCTTTTCTAGTGTTGTTGTCGCTTTGAAAGTACTCTTGAAACTTGGCACAAGCGGGCTGGCCGCATCTATCTGGTATGTATAAGTTGCATCCCCCATGAGGACGCCGCTGCTGTTCCTACCATCCCACTGAATAGTATGGGTACCGGCAGGTTTCGTTTCCGTCGAGGCGTAATTCCTGACCGTGGTGGTCCCGCTAAGGATGGTCACATTGACTACAGCATCGCTGGAAATAGTATAGGTGATATTTGCCTGCTCGCCGCTTAAGGGGTTAAACGGGTCCGGGGAATCACTGGCTTCGGTGACGGTAGGCACGCGGGCGGCCAAGGCAGTTTTTTCGGCCCGACCAACAACTGTACCGGCTGAATCTCTGGCTTCCACAACAAATGTATAGCTGCCGTCGGGGACCAAAACACCGTCGTTACCTGTTCCATCCCAGTATGCTTTATAAGTTCCGGCTGCCCTCAAATAGTTATCCTGGATAACCCGTGCCAAAGGCCCGTTTTCCTGGTATACAAGAATGGAAACATAACTTTCCTGGCCCAGAGTATACGAAATTGTGGTGCTGTAACCCAGTTTAACGGGGTCGGGGCTTACATTAAGACCAGTAACCTGGTTTTCCAGGGCTGTGGCCAGTTTGATACCGTTAATGATAATAACCGCTGTACATAATATTAAAAGAATAAAAGTTACAGTCTTTATCCGCTGCTTTTTCTCATTTTCACCGGCAGACTCTCCCTTTGCCCATAAATAACCCATGATTACCCCCCTTTCTCTTGTTTTTGTCCGGCATCAAAATTAATCACCCTCCTTTCAAAAATCTTAATTTACAAGCTACCGAAATGGTAACTGCAATCGTTATATAGTATTAATTTGTCTTTAATACGATTACTAATTTTTACAGGAGGTCTTACTTTTGAAACTTACCCCTCCTTGTCCCGGCGGTTTTTCTAAGTAGGAGCATGGGCTGCTGCTATTGGTGAACCCCCATGGCAATCATGACAGGGTTGGGAGTTTTCCGCCTGGTGCCCGGGAATAGCTAGGTCAAACCCGGCGGTTATTCCGTAGATTTCCGTCATATTATTATGGCAGCCCGTGCAAAAACGGCGTTCCGTACCGGCATCCCATACTGCTCCCGCCTCAAAAATCTGAGTATTGTTGTGTCCCAGTTTCAATTTCAGAAGCTTGATGTTCTTTGACCCATGGGTCTCGTGACAGTCAGCACAGGCAATATGCCCGTTTAACGGGCTTTCATCCAGGGCGGCCAAGAAGTGTCCCGAAGGACTACTGTAATATACCGCAATATTAACCGCATTTCCGCCATCGTGGCACCGGAGGCAGAGGCTATAATCCCCGGGACTCCCTGAAGTCTCGTGCCGTTTGCTGTACCTGTATTTTATATAAAATACTCGCGGGTCATCCTTAATACTGCCGGAGTGGCAGTTCTCACACAACTGATCTTCGCTGCTGTCGGGGAGATAGGGGTTTGTTGGGTCATTGTGGTCATAAAGGTAGAAGTCCTGTAAGAGATTTGGGTTATCCGGGGTCCAAGTGAGATGAGGGTTATGGCAAGCTGCACAGGCGTTGGTTCCCGTTACCCCTTCGATACTTATTTGAAAATCATGGGCATGGGGGGCTGACCAGCCGGCCGTCACAGGCGCCGCCGTACCGTCATGGCAGGAAAGACAGTAGTCATCCAGCGAACCCACGTAGCCCCGAGGGGGTTTATTTATTTTGGGCGCCGCACCCCGGTGAGGCCTGTGGCAGTTAATACAGGTATTCACATTGTCGATATAATTCCCATGGGGGTTTTCACTATATACGTCTCCCGCCGTAGTGAAAGTCCAACTCCGCGGGAAAACCGGGTTGCCGGCTACATCCACCAGCGCGGGGTTGATTTCAACAGAGTACATTGTGCTTCTCTTCAGTAAAGAGTCCGGTTTGAACATGAGCCCGTAATACTGCTCCCCGTAAACATCGGTAAAGACATTGGTGTAAACGGTACCGTACACGGCCGCATATACGGCATCACATACAATTTCCGTAAACTGAAAGGCCGAATCTAACAAGCCAGGGTCTATGGGTGAGCTTTCCTTTATATAAATATAGGCGGGCATATCCACAGGGACCTGGGTCATATCGTCTGCCGGAAATATACCGGGTAATACGGCCGGACGGGTCATATCAAGCACAAAGGAATGGGAAGCAGAAACTCCTATATTCCCTGCCCGGTCACTGGCACTTGCGTAAACGGTGTGATTCCCTTCCGGGAGAGTTTCATTATAATAACACCACTCACCGAACGTGTCTGATATTACTTCCGCCTGTTGGCCATCTATAAAAACCGTTACCTTTACTTCCGGCTCCGTTGAACCCTCTATCACAGGAAAGTTAATGTATGTGCCGTCTGCAGGGTTGGCTATTGTTACTATGGGAGGTGTAAGGTCAATTTCAAAATAAACGGTGTCTGAGCTTATAACCTGACCGGCCAAACCGGAAGTATCGGCATAAACACTGTGAATACCTTCCGCAAGAGTACCTAAAGCAAAAAACCATTTACCGTCACTGTCCGCTGAGGCAGTCCCGGCCAGGGCACCGTCTATGTAAACGTTAACCGTTAAGTTCGCGTCTGTTAAACCATAAACCACGACCGACACGGTATTATAAGCCTCACCTTGAACAGGACTGGTAATACAAACAAAAGTGTCAGCCGCGTCGGCAAAAAAATTCTTTATTACCGGGGATTCGGTAACTAAAAGAACAAAAACCACAATAACCAGCATTTTCAATTTTCGGACATCATAGATTATCCGGTGATTCATCTGAGTTCCTCTCAACTTACTTTAGTATTGACATGAGCCGCCGTCACAACTAGAATAAAGGAAGATAAAGATATAAGGGGCTAAGGTATTACGCCGTGGCATAATACCTTAGCCGGTTTGGGGTTTTAATCAGCTAACAAAGTAATTTTGTTAGCTAATTTTTTATTTACCAGTTATTGGGTCCTTCGGGGACAGTACCAGCGTTATTCGGCGCCCAGTTATCCCAGTAGTAGGTGTTGTTCTTCAACTCAGCAGAGTGGGACGTGGTGTGACACTTCCAGCATACAGCCATGTTGGTATATCTCTTCAGAGCGGAAGACGGGTTCTTGTCGAGCATATATGCCGTAGCATCAGTCGGACTAGCTCCACCGGCTACCAGAGTGGCCACTGTTTGATCCTTAGCGTCCTTCATTATCGTTACATCTGTACCGTGAGCGAAGTGGCACTTCAGGCAGGTATAGCTGTCGTTATTGGTGGTATGGCGGAAGGCTATATCATACATCCCGGTTTCGCCACCCGATGAAGCCCTGTAATCAGTATGGCAAGCGCCGCAGTATTTGCCGATAGCCACGCCAAAGCCGGTCTCATCGTAAATCCTCGGGTCAACCGCAGTGATGGAGAGGCCGTCCCAATTGCTGATTTCTGTCATGGGATATGTCGCATTGGCCAGTTTAACGATATAGACTAAACCGATGTCAGCCCTGGTCGCGTTGGCGATGTTACCGACGTTTGCCTGGGCGGCAGTCCCGCCGGTCTTGGCATAAGCTTTGCCGTAGTTAATTAACACCCTGGTCATCTGCTTATTGTAATAAACTGCCTGGTTAACCGGAAGAGCATCATTATAAAACACCGTGGAGTACTGCCTTCCGAAATGATACTCGTCGAACTCGTATCCGAAAAGCCATGGAGTGGTATCCCTTTCATATGAGTAAGTTGTTGTCGGAGGATAAACATTTCTGTTTGTGGTTGTCTTTTTCTTCATCACCACTATAACCGGGGTAGCAGGATCTTCACCGGTTATTCCGGCTATGCCGGCGGTAGTCCTGTACACAAAATAATCAACAGAATTCTCGTTAGCTTCCGGGATTGTTTCTAAAATTGGGTAATCCTTAAGTTTTTGTCCGCCGTTCTCTATGGGTGTGTCGGCCATGTTATTGGGGTTATAGTGCAGGAGACGGTCGCTGTAAGAACCGTGAGCGGCATGACAGGAAGCGCAGTCAAACAATTCAGTCCATTCTCCGTTGTCGCTGCCAGCTAAATTCAAATTACCGCCGGGAGCGATCCTGTGCTCCAGGGAACCGTTGGCCAGGTGAACTGAAGCATTGCCGGCTTGGGTCCCGCCGAAAGTACCGGCACTGGACGGAGTAAATACGTTGTAGAAGCCAAGGGTTCCGTCATGGCAGGCAGTACAGGTGTTGAACACACTGTCCTTCATAAGCAGACCCTCAGCTGCGCCGGTGTGGGTCTGGTGGCAGCTGGCACAGGAGTTGGTGTTGTTCTTGTACTCACCGTGGGTCCTCTGGGTTCCGGGAGTTGCATCAGTTCCGGTATCCCTCATCCCATCGGATTTAATTACTTTGCCTTTGCTGTTACCTGAGTTATCCTCAACGCCTTCTCCGGTGTTATTGGCATTACCTACCCAGTTGTCTCCGGCGTCACCGACACCAGGTGCAATGTCAATTGGGAAAAACTGTTCCGCTCCAGGAGTATCCGGAGGTACGGGACCGGTGGTATAGCCTGGCGGTGTGATGCCGGTATAAGCGGCATAGGCGGATGTTGTGATGCCCACGATAAAGAGCATCGTCAACAGCAGTACAAACAGTTTGCGCATGAATTTTCCCTCCTGTTTTATTTTCTTTTTATTTCCACCCAACCAAGTGCGTGACAGTACAATATACCCCTCCTCTCCTGTAAAATTATTGGTTGGGAGGTTTGCCTGTACGCTTTACTGGTATACCGCTACCCTTTGGTTCGCTGTATCGGTGATATAAATGTCCCCGTTCTCATTGATAAACAGGCCGTTGGGCAGAGTGAACTGGTCAGTGTTTCCTCCGTTGCCGCCAAAAGTGAACAGTTGTTTTCCGTCCTTATCAAAACACATTACGTAATGAGTAAGGTTACTGACAACCATGATATTACCGCGAGAGTCAATTCCGATTCCGCGGGGGTTGACCATTGATGAGGGTCCCTTTCCGTCTGGAGACCCGTTGATGATCCGCAGGAATTTTCCTGTTTTGTCAAACACCTGAATTCTCTGGTTGCCTGTGTCCACAACGTAAATGTTTCCTTCCGCATCCGCCGTTACGGCATTGGGAGAGCGAAGCTGTCCCGGCTTGGTGCCCTTTTCTCCTACTTCCAGGAGCTTTTTCCCGCTCAGGTCAAAAATGTAAACCTTACATTTTGTAATATCTGTGACATAAACTTTGTCATCGATTATCCTGAGTCCCCCCGGGCTCTCAATGGTTTTTTCTTTGGGGTCCTTTTCCGCAAAGTACCTGAGAAACTTACCCTTGGCATCATGGACCGCTACATAGCCGTTATATAAATCGGCGACATATATGTTGCCGGCGGTGTCGGCAGCAATGCCGTAGGGGAAATTGAACTTCCCGGGCCCGTCTCCTTCCTCACCGAACGTAAAGACAGGCGAGCCGCCCAGGTCAAAAACCTGGACCCTTTTACTCCGGGCATCGGTGACGTATATAAAATTCTCGGTTACCGTCACATCCATGGCCTTGACCAAAGCATCCTTGCCAAAGCCCCCGTAAAGCATCCGGTTGAAGGCAGGAGGCCCGTTTGGACTAACCATTTTGGGTATAGATGCCACCTCAATGTCGGTCAAAAACATGTACCCAAAAGCTGTTGATACGGCGAGAAAAATTACAGCCATAACGTTATAAACATTTCTCTTTTTAAACATCCATTTAGTGTTTACCAAATCCTCCATATTGTCAAATCAACTCCGTCCCTAATTTGTTTGCAAACCATTGGTATGTACAGGGTTTACGTCCTCCCCCAATAACCTATTTTTTTTGCACCCGCTTTAGGGCTGCTACGGCATCTTTGAATAACGGGTCGAAACTCAAGGCTTCCTTGTATATTTGGGCGGCTGTTTCTTTATCCCCCTTGGCTTCAGCTACCATCCCGATTTCATAGATTATATCTGCCCGGCCCGGCATCATAATACTGGCCTTATCCAGTACCTGGACAGCTTCGGGATACATCTTCAGCTTCCGGTAGACTATACCCTTCTGCAAGTAACCTTTATAGTCCTTAGGGGATATCTCGATACATTTCTGAAATGCGTCAAGGGCCTCATCGAATCTCCCCTCGTCTGCCAATACCAAACCAAGGTTGTAATGAGCATCATAATACCGCTTGTCAATCTCCAAAACCTGGTTAAGTTCCTTGATAGCCTTCTCGTTTTTACCTTTTAAAAAATATGTGTATCCCAGTGCTACCCGATAGTCAAGGTTTTTGGGTTCGGCTTGTACTTTCTGTTCTAAATACTCCAGCTGCTGGTTAACCCTTTTCTTGTCTACCCCGGTCCAGAAATAGTATTTACCGGCTGCGAACCACCCTGCAGTACTCACCCCCAGGGTTAGAAGAATTAAGACTGTGGCCTGGAAAAGGGTGAAATAATCCTTTTTGTTTTTCCTTCCGGCGGTTATCGTGCCCATTCCGTGATGTTTGATTTCCGTGTTGGTAATTGACATACTTTGTTCCCCCCTGTGAGATTTTAAAATCAGTCTATTCTAACAGGCCGTGACACCTGCTGCAAGCCTTCTCAAGATGGCACACATAACAGGACTTGGTTATTTTCCGCGGGTTAGGGAGCGGAACAGGGTGGTAACCGTTTTTCCATTGAACAGAATCGTAGTGGCTGCTTGGGTGACAGTCCCCACAGGCGGTAAGAGTAACCGCTCCCCCTCCGGTCTGCGTCACCGTTGTTCCCCCCGGACCCCGGGCTATATAGTTATCATGGCAAACTTCACAGCGGTTTTTATCTTTGGCGGCCAACAACCCGTGAGACTGGATGTAATCAGTTCTGTTATGGCTCAACGGGCGTTTGCCATGGCACTTTTTACAGTAGGTGTTTTCTCTGGTGTAAGGTATAACGGGAGAAGCTTCCTTTGGCGGTTTTCCCTGGTCCAGAAATTCTTTGTATTTATGTCGTTCTTTCAAAACTTCGGGTGGCTTTTCAGACATGTAACCATGACACGAGTCGCAGTATTGCAAATCCCGGCGAGCCAACGGGCCGTGGCTTTTGTTTGTGAAATCATCACTGTTGTGGTCCGCGGGCCGCTTTCCCCCGGTGTGGCACGCCTTGCACTCCTTCGTAACATTGCGCAATTGATGGCAGCGCATGCACGTATCCATGTCCGGTCGAACAAACCTGATATCACTCATCAAAGATTCACCGAGGGATCTATCCCACTTTTGGTAGTCCCCTTCGTAAGTAACCTTCCTGTCCGCGATATTGCCGTGTGCCACTCCCCGGTGACACCTGGCACAGTGCACCCCTTGGTTTTTATGTTTCCGGTGGGCAGCAGTAATCTTTTGTTTGGATGACTTATCCACTTCCTTTAATTCGTGACATTTTTCGCAAGCACTGTCAGGAGTAGGCCTTATCATTTTAATGGGTGTGACATAATTATCTACGGCGGCACTGTACACGTTTTTCAAACCCAAAATGTTATATTTCATAAAGTTAATTGGACCCGGGGGAATATGGCAAGATAAGCATTTCACCTTTGCTTTACCATGGGAAGAAACCTGCCAGGTATAATACTCTGGTTTCATCATGTGGCAAACTGCACAAAGTTCGGGGCTGACTATCTGCAATCCTCCGTAAACCGTTAACGGGACCATCCAAAAAGAAAACAGGAGACCTGTAATTAGCTTAGTTCTTTTGTATTTGAAATTAATATTGAAGTTCATACCGGCCCTCCTGTCCTGTCAGACTAAAGATGTAACGGGCCTTTTTCCGGTTTTGCCGCGTAAATACACCTGCCCAGGTCCGGACACCTGCCAAGTAAATACAATAGTGCAAAAATAACGGGGGCCCAAAAACCCTTGAATGCAAATACATGTAAGCCAAAATAGGTCCCCCGTCGTCTAAGCTGTCTAAACCGTGTTGCTATGTAAACTTTTAGTTTCCAAAGAGAATTATACCAACTACCTGTTGTCGAAGTCCTCAAATATCTGTCGGAGACTTAACCCCAAATTTATGGGCAAATATTCCTTTGAATCCGCTCTTTCTTTTATTTTCGACTTTTTACTTAGCTAACCCGGCAGAGGAGATGTCGTTTTTTTGACAGCATGACCAAAACCTACTTCGCATAAAAACGCCCGGCTATGTAGCCGGGCTGATATGTTCAACATTTTTTTTAATTTAACGCTCTGGATAAAAAGAAAAAACTTCCCGCTAGAATTCTTTTCCGACGCAAAGTCGTTTAAAAGAAACCTGATTTAGCTCGTTTCATTGAGACTTTTATTATTGGAAATTTCGTATGCCATGATTACCGCTTCGGCAATTCTTTTCATAGAAGTCCTTTTTTTCATGCTCTGCTGCTGGAGCCTTCTGAAGGCTGCTTCTTCAGACAAGCCGTGGACCTTCATGAGAATTCCTTTGGCTCTCTCAATAATCTTCCTGGCTTCCAGGTCGTTTTTCAACCGGTTAATCTCTTGCTCCAGGCTTACCATTTTACTGAATGACGCATAAGAATACTCCAGCACCGATAACATTTGAAACTGGTCAAAAGGCTTAAGCAAAATGGGAACTGACCACCGGTCCCCGTTCTTTATAAGGTCCCTTTCCCCGTAATCCACCATCACTACTACCGCGCAGAGCCTGCCCTCTTCGATAATCCTGGCCAGTTCAAGACCATCCAGGCCGGGCAGGTTCGCAGCCGTCAATACCAAATCAGGCTGCATGGCACGGACCAATTTCAGCGCCGACATACCATCTTCCGCATCGCCAACCACGTGATACCCGGCCTGAGTCAGCATTTCCCTTAAATTTTTCCGAAATGCACTGTCCCTCTCGGCAATTACTATCCGTGCCCGTTCCATAATCCCCCGGCTCCTGTCAGTTCCTCACAGACCTGCTAAAATCTCATAATAGTTAATTCTACCACAATAACTCCAAAATTAACAGCACGGCTTCTATAACTTTACGACCCAGGACGCCTTAATTGTTTAATGCCCCTCTTCACTAATGTAATTGCTTATTAAAGCTGCCGCTTCTGCCCAGGTAATCGAATTAACAGGTTTAAAATAACCGTTGGAGCCTTTAATATAACCCAGTTGTGCAGCCAATTTGACATCCTGGGATGCCCAGGAAGCTATTAAATTCCTGTCCTTAAAACCGGTTTCCTGAATTTCGATTTGGGGGTCAACCCGCCCCTCCGATTTTAAGGCCTTTACCAGTATGACGGCAACCTCCTGTCTGGCGATCGGTTTATCGGGCAGAAATTGGCCTCCTGTCCCTTTCACTATTCCCCTGGCATAAGCTTGCTCTATGTATCCTATATAGGGATTGGACAGGGTCACATCACTGAAGGTAGGCGTTTGAACTTCCCTGGGTGGAAGGTAAGTGGCCAGCACCAGCATTTTAGTAAATTCAGCCCGGCTGATCAGTTTATCGGGGCTTACAGCGGTATCGGCACTTATAATACCCTTTTCGGCAAGGAACCGGAAATCAGCCTCAGCCCAATGCCCGGCTGTACCTTTCGGTATTCTGCCGACCTGAACCGTTTCACCCGTGACAGCATCATAAGAGGCAAGCATAGAATCTTTTGGGAGATAAATTAATTGGACATTGTCATTGTATTCCAATGTTTCCTCATCAAATACCGGTTCGACCCAGTAAACCAGTTGCATTTCAGCATTTTGGGCCCAAATGCTTCTCATTTGTTTGAGGTCAATAATATTAGTAAGCTGGGGAATATTAAGACTTCGTTCCCAGGTAAACCGGTAGAATACCAGCTCACCGGTGAATTCACTGATAAAAATCTCCGCCCGGTTTTCCATGTATGGAATACCGTAAATATATCTTACATACTGGTATGACGACCCTGAACCGGGGTCCTGCTGAACAAGCTTCATTTCAGAAAATTCGTCAGGAGCCAGGGACTTAAGGTAATTCTCTGCCTTCAGTTTCCCGGAATTAAAATCAAAGGTCACTGTTCCGTCTTCCGTTAAGGAATTATAATAGTTGTAGTCGATGATATTAATCACCTGGCCTGTAACCATGTCAATTTCTACCTCTATATCAGTGTTAGGGTCTTCCCCACCGCGGAAAACCAGTTTCCAGGTTCTTCCCTGTTCTCCCCAATTCCAGTTGGCGTATGAAACCGCCAACTCGTTTTTTGCCGGCATCTTGACCTTGGCTTTGGCTATTGAGACAGCGTCTGACTCGCTGATTTTATTCTCCGGTGAAACAGCGCTAAAGTTTTTGGGCATCCTGGTTGCATCAAACTCAAACGGCACTGTGTTCCCCAAATTAGTTAATTCAATTAATTCCCCGGTTACAGCATTGACCCCGTAATAAGTATCGAGTTTCCTGTAGACAGGCTTCAGGTCAAAATTTAGGTCACCCTGCCCGGCCGGTATTTTCATCCATTCCAGCTGCAACGGAACCCGGCCGGTAAAAATGTTTCCTGCTTCCAAGGTTGATATTATTCCGCTACGGGCCGGCAGACTCCCTTCATGCCATTCCTGCGTAAACCCGGTAATTCTGCCTGTTGAAGCATTAAACCAAAAAGACAGGTAATTGCCGTAAACAGGAACATCCCCCTCGTATCTTTGAAATATAAAACTGTAGTATGTATCTTCACCAAAGTTGAATGTGTCCGGGTTCTCCACCAACCTTACCTTGGACTTTTTACCGGGGAGCATTCTGGAAATGATATTTTCAATATACTTTTGGCTGCCTGCTGGTGTTATTTCCACAGACAGCCTAGCAGAGTCATACTCCTCTTCATAGTACAGCAACTCACCGGTTTCGGCTTTGAAGCTGGCATATCCCCCGGCCTCTTCCCCGTCCTGTTGTTTGAAAGTCCAGGTAACCAGAACCGCCCCGTCGTAGTTTTCCCGCTCCAACCTAGCGCCGGAAGGTATTTTGAAAAGCTCCTTCAAGACATTTATCTGGTCAGTAACAGCGGCCTGTACGGCTCCGGGTACATAAAACTGGGTTAAGAGCAGGCAGATGACAAATAATGAAATCATTTTCCTTTTCATAAAATCCCCCCTTGACGAATTATCCTAAGCAAACTTCCACGGCATACCATCATTTTCCTTCATTGCCGCGGGGTTCACTTAAAAAATGCCTGCGCAACAGCGACAGTGCGGAAGGGAAAAACAAAAAGGGCAGCCCATGGCTGCTTTGTTGTCCTGTACTAGATATATATACGGGGAATTCTGTCACTGATCATGCAGACTATTTCGTAATTAATGGTACCTATTAAAACGGCCAGTTCGTCGGCCGTCACTTTTTGGTCGCCCTGCTGTCCTATCAGAATTACTTCATCACCTATTTTTACTCCGGCAACTGCGCTGACATCAACCATAAATTGGTCCATACAAACCCTGCCTATGACGGGCACCCTCTGTCCGCTAATTATCACGTGGGCTTTGTTGGATAAAAGCCTGGTATAACCGTCAGCGTACCCGACCGGGATAGTAGCCACCATAGTTTCCCGGCTGGTGATAAAAGTCCGGCCGTAACTGATACTTGTTTCTGCCTTTACTTTTTTTACATGCGCTACCTTGGCCTTAAGGCTCAGCGCCGGCTTCAGATCAATCTTGTCTGTCAAAACCTCTTCGGAGGGGTAAAGGCCGTAGATACTGATGCCGGGCCGGACCATGTCCAGGTGGAGGTCGGGCAGGTCGATAACCGCGGCGCTGTTGGCAGCATGTTTAACCGGAATGTGCAGTCCAAGCTGCTTTAATTTTGCATCAAGGTCCATGAACTTCTCGTATTGCTCATAGGTATATGTTTTATCCCTGGCATCCGCCACCGCAAAATGGGTGAACATCCCCTCTACGTTGATCCCGGGCAGACGGGCGATTTTAATGATTTCTCCGGGAACACCGGGGCCGGTTCCAAAACCCAGTCTTCCCATACCGGTGTCGATCTTGACATGGACTTTGGCCGTTTTCCCCAGGCTGACGGCAGCCCGGGAGATGGCTTCCGCCCCTTCGTAGGTATATACCGTTTGAGCTAAATCCAGTTTGATGGCCTCGCCGGCCTGTTCAGGAGGAGTAAAACCCAGAATCAAGATGGGGGCCTCAATACCGGCCTGGCGCAGTTCCCTCCCCTCATCCAGGATAGCTACTCCCAGATAATCGGCCCCGTGGGCCAAAACCGTCTTGCTGACAGGAACCGCGCCATGCCCGTAGGCATTCGCTTTTACGACTGCCATTACTCTTGCCTGGGGTTCGGTTACCCTGCGTAATTCCTGCATATTGTGAGCAATGGCCGAAAGGTCGATTTCAGCCCAAGCCGGTCTGGTAAAAGTTCTGTGGCTCATCTCCATTTGTCAATCTCTCCTGGCCATTGATCTGACAATGTCTGCCCTGCTCACTATACCCACCAGTTTGTCGTCTCTTACCACAGGCAGCCGGTTGACCCCTGAGTCTGACATAATAGTGGCAATTTCCTCAACCGGGGTATCTTCCTCGACAGTTATGGGATTGCCGGTCATAACATCCCCAACCTTAACCGCAATAGCTTTTTTTAACTCCTCCCTAAAATCATCCGGGTCATCCAGGTAAATAATCCCCCCAAGAATTTGAATATATGAAGGGATGTGCAGTTTCTGGCTCCTTATAATCAGGTCTCCTTCGGTAACAATTCCTATCACTTTCCGTTCCTCATCGATAACCGGAACACCGCTGATCTTATTTTCAACTATCAGTTTGATTACATCTTCCACTGTATCATCAGGGCGGGCAGTAATAACATCAACGGTCATAATATCCTTCGCCAGCATTAACTTATCCTCCTTAATAATTTGTGGTTAGTGACTGGTGGCTTGCGGTCAGCCACTAACTAAAGTTCCTGGTGGCCTGGGGCAAAAATTCCAACAGGTCTCCGGCCACCAGAGAAAGCATCCCTTTCTGTTCGGCCGCCAAATCCCCGGCCAACCCATGGAAATAAACGCCTGCCACCGCCGCCTCCAGGGGAGTCAGTCCCTGGGCAAGAAAGCCGGCAATCACTCCGGTCAAAACATCTCCCGTTCCTCCCGAAGCCATACCGGGGTTACCTGTGGGGTTCACATAGAGTGTGCCGTCAGGAGCGGCCACCAGGGTCCGGTATCCTTTCAGGACTACAACAGTCCCCCATTCTTGGGAGGCCCTCAAGACGATTTCAACTCTATTGTTCTGTACTTCTTCTGTTTTTATGCCCGCCAGCCGGGCCATTTCACCGGGGTGCGGAGTCAGAATAAGCGGGGCCGGACACTCCTTCAGCTGGTCAACGGCATCCACCAGGGCGTTCAGCCCATCGGCATCAATAACTGCAGGCCTCTGCAGTACCGGCAGTAACTGCCGGACAAATGCCACCGTACTCTCGTGAGTTGATATCCCCGGCCCTAAGGCCAGGATGTCGGCCCCTTCCAGCAGCTTTTGAACCGAAGGCAATGCGTCAACACTTATACTTACCGCATCGGTCTCGGGAAGAGGACTGGTCATGACTTCCGTCAGCTTGACTTCCATCAGGTCATGAAGCCCGGCAGGAACAGCCAGGGTGACGAGACCTGCCCCTGCCTTGAGAGCGGCTGTACTGGCCATGGCAGCAGCACCTGACAAGCCTGCCGAGCCCCCGACCACCAGAACGCGCCCGTACGTTCCTTTGTGACCGTCCCGGCGCCTGACAGGGATGATCTTATTGATTATCCCGGGAGTGATCAAAAACCGCTTAATACCCTGCGTCTCGACCAGGTCAGGCGGTATGGAGATATCGGCAACAGTTAATTCTCCCACGTATTCAGGACCCTGCTGAATGAACTGGCCCAGCTTGGGATGAGCAAAAGTAACGGTAACATGGGCTTTTATACAGGGGCCATGGACCTTTCCGGTATTTGCCTCCAGCCCGGAAGGGATATCCACGGAAATCACCGGTTTACCCGATGTATTGATAATCTCTATAACATTTCCAATGTAGTCCGGAACTGCCCCTTTGAATCCCGTGCCAAAAATAGCGTCAACAATAAGGTCGGTATACACCATCGCCAGCTTTACTATATTAAGGCTGTTTGGATTGATAACAGGATGTAACTTCTGTCCCATTCTCTGGAGAATATCGAGGTTTATTTTTGCATCTCCCGTAATATCCTTGACCTCAGCTAACAGCATCACCTTTACGTCGGCTCCGGCATTAATTAGATGACGCGCAATGACAAAGCCGTCCCCACCGTTATTTCCCTTGCCGGCAAAAATCGTTACGGTTTTTCCTTTGGGGTCCCCGATCATGCGGTATATGGCTTCTACAACCTGTAAACCCGCGTTTTCCATAAGCACAACACCGGGAATCCCCAGCTCGTTGATGGCTTTTCGGTCCAGTTTTTGCATTTCCTCCGCTGTCAATAAATGCAAAAAATACCACCCCTTTTTTAAAGCGGCCAATGGCCAGCGACCAGTTGTCAGTGACCGCCAGTTTTTTTAATATGCAACTACAAAGGCAACAGCATATTCGTTACAGTGGCTGAGAGACAAAGATAAATTTGTAATCCCGAGTTCTCCGGCGGCTTCCCTGGCGGCTCCGTGCAGCCTGACTTCGGGTTTTCCCCCCTCCCCGCCGATAACCTCAATATCGGTCCATTTAACCCGGCCGAATCCTGTCCCCAGCGCTTTCGATACCGCCTCCTTGGCGGCAAACCTGGCCGCCAGGGAAGCCCATTTTCCTTTCTTTTCTGCACAGCAGGCCAATTCTCCGGCGGTGAAAATCCTGGAAGCAAACCTGCCCGAACCCGCAAATACCTTCTCTATGCGTGAAATTTCAATAATGTCAACACCCGTTCCCTTAATCATAATATTTTTCCTTCTCCCCAGATGTTTTTACGCCAATTAATTTATATTTTACCAAAATTGCCTTCTGTATTCATTCTGCAAAAAAGCAAAAAACCCTGCAAACGCATGCAGGGTGCAGGTCATTCTCCCCTCTAGGCACTTTCTTCGTTCAGCTCATGGAGTTGGGCTTTTTCCTCGTCACTGAGCAGCTTATCCAGGTCAAGCAGAATCAGCAGCCTGTCCCCAACTTTGGCAACACCGGTAATATACCGGGCATCAATGCTGCACACTATGTGAGGTGCCGGTTCTATATTGCCGGAATTTATTCTGAGAACCTCGGAGACAGAATCAACTTCAACTCCAAAGGTATGGTCCCCGACTTGGATGACAATAATACGTGCCTCTCCTGTGTACTCGGTCAGAGGAAGATCAAACCTCTTTTTCATATCGATTATGGGTATTATCTGTCCTCTCAGATTGATAATTCCCTCAACAAATGCCGGTGATCTGGGAACTTTGGTGGTAGTCGTCAGCCTGTTAATCTCTTTTACCTGGGTAATGGGAACCCCGTATTCCTCATTTCCCAGTTTGAATACCACGAACTGAAATTCTGTTCCCGCCGCACGTTGCTCCTCCATATGTTCACCCCCAAAAGTCGCTTATAACCTTTTACTTGGTTCTTCGACGCCGGTTCCAAAAATCCTCCATTACATACCCAATATCTTCCTTAGTTTTTTAGCCTGAGCCCGGCTCACGGGAACTTCGCTCTTATCGTTGTCTTCCACTATCAGGGTGTAAGTGCCGTTGAAAAAAGGTATTATTTCCTTGACTTTATGGAGGTTGACCAGGTAGCAGCGATGAGTCCTGAAGAACACCGAAGGATTCAGGCGGCTTTCCAGTTCCTTGAGGGTAAACCTGGTAAACAGCTTATCATTGAAGGTCTTGATATAAACATAATCCTGCTCGGTAAAGGCATATATTATGTCAGACTCGTTGACCAGGATTGTTTTACCCTGCTTTTCGGCCGGAATCCTGTCAATTTTGATATGCTGCGGTTTTTGCCCCAGCAGAGCGCTTTCCGGAACAATAACCGGATGTTCGGCCTGAGAACCCGCAGTGGCGGCTCTTGTTGCCTGCTGTTGCTGTTGTTGCTGAGTTATCTTGATTATTTTGTTTATGGTCTGGGTAAGCCTTTTCTCATCAAAAGGTTTCAGAATGTAGTCGACTGCATTCACCTCAAAAGCCCTGACTGCATATTCGTCATATGCAGTTACAAAAACAACGTGAGGCGGGTTGGGCATTTCCTGCACCCGGGCGCCAACCTCCAGGCCGTTCATTCCCGGCATCTCAATGTCCAGAAACAGGATGGAATAATCCAGGGCTTTAATTAAGGTAAGAGCTTCCTGGGCATTGGTGGCCTCTCCTACCACCTCAATGTTATCAAACTTATTCAACAGGAACCTGAGCTCTTTTCTGGCCGGATACTCATCGTCAACTATGAGCGCTTTAAGCTTCATTTACCTGCCCCCTCCCATTTTCTTGCACATCCATAATCAAAGGCACTCTTACATGAACGGTTGTTCCTTTGTTTACTTCACTGGTAATCTTTAATCCGTATTCTTCTCCGAATAAACTCTTCAGGCGTTCGTGGACATTGCTTAAACCTACGCCGTTGCCGGAACCCACCCCGGGCAGAAGCACCTGGTTTATCCTGTCTTCGGGAATTCCGACACCGTCATCCTTGACCATAATATGCAGTTCCCCGTGTTCTTTTTTCACTATTAGCTGCAATGCTCCGGGGCCCACTTTGGGTGTAACGCCATGCTTGACGGCGTTTTCCACCAGCGGCTGTAATGTCAGAACAGGCACCTGGTAATCCATCAGTTCCGGGTCGATATCCCGCAAAATCCTAAGTTTTTCCCTGAATCTCGCCTTTTCCAGAACGAGATATGTGTTAATGTACTCTAATTCTTCTCTCAGGGTATTAAAATGACCATGCCTTTTTAAGGTCTGCCGGAAAAAGGTAGCCAGGCGGATGAGAAGCCTGCGCGCAGTTTCCGGGTTGGTACGGCTGAACATAATAATGGTATTTAACGTGTTGAACAGGAAATGTGGGTTAATTTGAGCATGCAGGGCCTGAAGTTCGGCCTTGGTGACCAGCTGGGCCTGCCGGTCAAGTTCGGCCAGTTCCATCTGAACTCCCAGCAGTTGAGCGATACCTACGGCAAGTTTTACCACATGAGGCGGCATCTGTCCTTCCTTGGTCTGATAAAGCTTTACACATCCCTCTACCTTGCCCCGGCATTTTAACGGCGCAATAACCGCGGCTTCCAGTGGGCAGTTGCAGTCCTTCACGGGGCATTTGAGTTTTTCTTTATTGTCAACAATTTTAAGTTCGCCAGTTTGGACAACCTGCTTGGTGGCTTCGGTAAGAATCAGCCTCCCCGGCTGGTGGCGTTCGCAACCTGCCCCCACATAAGCCAAAACCCGCTCCCTGTCAGTAATAGCCACAGCCGCAATGTCACTGATTTTAAGAATAATTTCGGCTGCTTTCTGAGCGGTTTCTTCATTCAGTCCCTGTCTTAAAAAAGGCAGGGTCTCATTGGCAATCTGGAGAGTCGAGTTATAGTGTTCGTCCCCTTCTTCCATCCGGACAGTGACTACTTTGCGGGACATGGTGTAATCAAAAACCAGGAAAGACCCTATGCCGTTTAAGACAAAAAACACCAATCCGATAACCCACGGCCGATGTATAACGTCAGTCGCCATAAAAACGACTCCGAACTGCAGCAGGGTCAGGCCCAGAGCAATGGCAGTTACCCTTAAATAATGCATAATTCCCTTCTCCCCAAAAATCATCCGAAAGCCCCCCGCTCCAATTCTTCCTGAATATCCAAAACTTCTTTCCCTATCTACTTATTGGTAAAAACAACCCCGATATTCTCAATTTTCTTAATATTAATTAATTATTCTATTTATTTTCCTATATTCCTTCATTTTCTGCCGGCAAAAATTTGATTGTAAATTACACTAACCGAGTAATAATCTGACATTCGGGGTTATTTTCAAATATATAATAAATTCAAGGAAAACGCCAGAGTATTTATGGATAATTATCCATCATTTGGGAATAATACATAATACCAGCAGTGTATTCAAATTTAGGAGGTGATTCTGGTGGGAAAATCAAAATATATTTGCAGCCAGTGCGGAAGAACTTCGAACTTGCCTGATTTCTGCTGCGGCAGGGCAATGATTCAAAAAGGAAGTTATTTTTGCAGTACCTGCGGCGCTTCAGCAGGAGCTGCCGGTAACTGCTGCGGCCGGCCTATGCAGCAGGTCTAAGAAACAGTTCTCCAACAAAACGGGTACAATGGGGCTGTCTCATAAGTAACTGGGGCAGCCTTTCTTTTTAATTATGAAAGCGAGGGAGTGGCAGATATA
>DYZU01000106.1 GCA_022735835.1 Thermincola sp.
CTCCAAATTTTTTTCAGCAATTTACTTGACTTTTACCGCAGTCTTTAAATAATCTTTAAGCCAAGGATAGTTATGGATACAGACAGGGCAATAGGTAATAATGCTGTGGGGCCAGTGCGGACAGGTTTTGTAATATTTGCACTCAATCAGCTATACCCCCCTCGTCTGCATAATCTCTGCATATCCTCCACGGGGCCTTTCCCGGATATTTGCAGTCAAAGTAAAACCTGCACATTGAACATTCCTTCCAATCGGCCAGAACATCAACCTTACTCAATGTAGACTGCTCTTTCATCGGCTTCCCACCGGACCGTTCTGTTGAACGCGTCGACAATCTCCGTCACGGGTACATATGTCCTGTTGCCTATCAGCTTGCCCTTAACCACCTTTTTGCCTATGATAACTTTAATATCTTCCATTGAACCCACCCCTTTCAGAGTTTCTATAAACCTGTCCCACGGGAAGTAATTTCCCGGACATAGTTTGTAATTTGCAAAGTCATGGTGCCGCTTCACTCTTTCCACCGGGATTTTATAAGTAGTCAAGAGAGGCTTGACAAGTTCGGCCAGGGCCTGAAATTGAGTTTCCGGCACAACCTTATCCGTTTGGTCTTTGTAGTCCTCGTAACAACCTTCCAGGCATATCCCGACAGACTTGATGTTCATTAACTGCTCCTTGCAGTGTCCACCTTGCCAGTTAATGTCCCGGCCTTTGTAGATAAAGCCGTTCTTTGAAATAAAAAAGTGGTACCCGATACCGATAAAACCGCGTTCCAGGTGCCATCTGTGTATGTCGTCCACTGTGCATTTGCTTGCTAAAGCGTGGTGAATGATAATGTATTCGTGGGTATTGTTGTTTTTGAGTACAGTCTTAAATTTTAGTTTTGGGTCAAGGATGTTCAAATAGCAACACCTCCGAAAAATCCGGATTTTCGTTTCCGGCCTGCCGTCGAGGACCCCGTTGGGCCGTGCACAGGCCAGCGGCCTGAGCATGTCACGCGCAGGCCAGAATCAGGTTCAGGTTGCAAGCTGCCATACCCAGTTGAGAAGTATGAGGATAACCGAAGCGGCTACTCCGTAAACTATAGTTTTTATTTCCTTGCGGATGTCCTTAACATCTTCCTTAATCTCTGCTATATCATCTTTGATGTTTTGGATCTCCGTAGCGTTTTCAACCGTTAGTCTGCACTCGTTACCGGGTGTGCATTTGGGGTGATACTTCTCTGCAAGCATTTAACCGCCTCGCTTTCTTTTGTGGAATATGATAAAATAATCTTGCCCACCGAAACCTTTCTTGCCTTAATTTCGGAGGGCAGCGGCTCGGCTGTTGTTAGCGGAGGGCCGAGCCGCTTTTAATATTGATTATTGGAGTGGTATTATGAAAAAATTGTGGATTATCCCGCTCATACTTTTAATTAGCCTTGGTGTTGCATGGCATTTTAGATGGGAATACCAAGCAAGCAAAACAGATGACGAATATGTTTTTAGATGGAAACTCGACAGGTGGACCAACAAACGATGGATAGAAGTATATGCCGTTTCTTCTAAACAGCTTACCGCAATAGATGTCCCTGCCAACATTGACCTTACTGCTCCTGAAAAAATAACTAAACTCAAAGACAAGGAATGGGAAATTAGAAACCGCTGGACTGTTTACTGGAAGATAGCTGTTGGTATTTGTTTTTTATGGCTTGTTGCATCGCTTGTCTATCCACAAATTAAAAATAAAGAGCAGAACCCGGGCTGAAACACCCGGGTTCTTTACTTTATAATGCACCGCCTGGTTTCTTCAGGGCATTGGTGATAGCCTTGTTTGCAACTGATATATAGTAGGCTTGAATCGCTTCTGCCTGCGCTTCCGTAAACCCTGTCTCTTCCGGCACTGCCGGCAAGGGCATACTATACAACACACCTGAAGCAACCTTGATCATGTAATTAGACCGTGCATTCAGCATGGCTTTCTGTTCCGGCGTGATGTCCTTCCGTAAAGTCGTTTCCCTAACCGCTTTCCTGAGTTCGGCAAGTTCGTTGGCAATAGCCCTTCTTGCTGGCAGGGACAGGATTAACCTGACATCCTTATCCGTGAGCTTGGTTTTAAGGTCAATGTCCTGTTTCGCCCACTCTCTTGCGGAATTATACTTCTCCTGTGCCTTGTTGTAATCCTCATAGAACCGGTCGGTTATCCTGCTTCCGCTTTCCGCCCTGCCATAAATCAGGGAACCGATGATAGGCGCATATTCGAGTCCTTCCCGTTCATCAAAGAAGGTGCCGCCTACCATAAAGTTTAGCACGGACCACGGAACACGACTCAGTGTGCCGAACGAGTTCTTCATAAAGTAGTCAATCATCCTCGGGCTGGGAGCCTTGTCACCGACCACCATAGACACCAGTTCAGACAGCTTTATAGCGGCCGTGGTTGTTCCGGGACCGTACTGCAAGGTGGGGTCTACATCCTGTTCCCTCTGTGGTATGATAGGGCTGCCGAATGCGTCCCTGTTCATGTAAATCGACATGATAGTATCAAGCAGCATCGGCATATACGGTGTGCCGAACGATGATTTTATTGCTACTCTCAGGTCACTGAGCGGCTTCCTGCTGTTCGGGTCATTGGTGAGCGCCCAATCGAGGAACCGTTCGAGCATGTTAGCTGGAAAAGCATAATCATACGGTTTGGCAAGCGCGATATAAAACGGTGTATCCCCGCTCCCGACCGGGAACCACCAGTACCGGTCCCTCGCCTCGGAAGGCATGTCACGGTATTTGTCGTCATCATGGCTAAGCGCCCATGCTATAAGGGTAAGCGGCAGGATGTAGATAGCCGACCGCAGGAACGTCTGCCCCGGTGCGTCCTTGACCTGCCTGGCGAACCGGTATATACCCTGAATGGAACCCTGCATGAACGTAACAGTCCTGACATACTTCCTGAACCCTTCATTTGCGCCGTGCAGTCCGAAGTTGGCTATAATCTCGCGTGAAGCGTAAGCCGCTTCGACGAGTGCCTTTTCGACCTCTTTGGCAATTTCGTCAGGCACTCTGCCTTCCTTCAGGTCATCGAGAGTCATACCCAGCTTTTTCAGCAGGTCTTTCAGTACATCCTCAAACTCCATCACCCGGGGCATCTCTTCAAGTACCCGTAACAATTCCCCAGGGGCATTAACCACTCTTACGAAAACATTATGCGCCGTCCTTTTCCAGCCGGGGGCGGAAGTATTAAACAAACCATCACTTGCAGAGGCTTTTATGAGGTTGTTTATAACCTCCTGCGGGGAAGACCCGTATCCGCCTGACTGGATATACAGATCCATCAGCTTAGGGTCCAGCCCTGCTGCCTTGGCCGCGCCTTTGAGCAGATTCACAAGCACCGGCCTGCCAAGCCTAGTCGGCTGTTTCGTCTGTATCTTGGACTGTACTACGTCACGCACAAGAGCATTAGTAACATACCTCAGCGTGGTCAGTGCACCGAACCTGAATGCTGTGGACAATGCACCGAGGACGCGGACAACCCAGTTCACGGTGATGGGTTTCATCGAGAGTACCGCCTTGTAGATGTCCGGAGAAACACGCATGTATACCTTCCTGTCCCCGTGCCGGGCCATCAGGATAGGTTCGCTTTTGCTGATGTCACCCAATCCGCCGGGCATGAACAGCTTAATTACCCTGGTGTCGTCATCTGCGTCCATTTCACCGCTCAGAAAATCGTCAAGCTGTCTTGCCAAATCCTCTTCGCGGATAATCCTCTGCACGACCGGAGCGTCCACAATCTCGCCAAAGAACCCCATCTCTTTTTGGCGGAGGTTTTCTTCGAGTGTGTTCATCACCCGGTTAATTTCCACGGCAAGGGCAGTGTCATACAGTTTCAGCATCGTGGCTTCGAGGAAGTTTTTAGACTGTTCCTCGCTGCCCTGGAACATCTTGACGACCTGCCCGGCTCCCCTGCGGGCAAACTCACTCCCGGAAGTGGGCTTGCTCTTCGAGACATAATATAACGGCAGGTAGTACTTTGAACCCTGCCGCACCCTGTCCGCCGTAGCCTCGGATATAACTTCCTCACTCACCAGCAGGCGAAGTATAGTTTCGCTCAATGTCTCGGAGTATTCCTGGACCAGCCTGACCATTTCGGGGAAATGTTCTTTAGCTTCCTGAACGGCCTCCTGGAAATACTCTTTCGTCATGGGCAACTCAAAGTGCCTGCCCGTCTTTTCCATTACCTCATACCGTTCAAGATACCTCATGGCATGGTAGATGTAGTCCATCAATACCAGCCCGCCGACCGGCCTGCCTTTTTTGTCCGCCAGCCCCATCTTCTCAAAGACTTCTTTGTCAGCCTTCGGGATGTAGTTGGCCGCTTCCTCTGCTATCTGCTGCAAAGTCCTTCTTTCGGGTGACAACAGAAAACGCCCTGAGAAATCCCTGGGCGTAGCCTTAAACAGTGTTTTTGCCCTTTCATTGGCGGAACCGGAAATAGCAAAAAGCTGAGCAGGATTCAGACCGTTAAAGCCTTTCTCCCGTGCCGCTCTGTAAACAGCTTCAAGCGGTATTGAAGCGTCAACCGCCTCGAATATTGGCTTTAAATGAAGCGGCACCTCATATTCCACACCGATGTTCTTTTTGCCCTTTTCGCCGGGCTTGGCAATAAGGTTCGCCATCTGCGCCAGTGCAGAACCCTCGAGGTCATGGGCGGCTATAGCCTGCATCTCTGCAATCGCCTCGCCCAGTTCGGGGTTGTTGTCAAGGAAAGCATCGAGCATTTCTGCGGTCTTCGGCGCCCTTTGCCTTGCGGCTTCATTGTCCGCGAACCAGAGCACCATAAACTCAGCGAACCCTTCAGCGACTGCCTTCGACTTCGGTATATCGCCAGGGTAGAAGGCATGTGCCAGTGCGGTCATCTCTGACTTATCAGGTTTAAATCCGGTGATAAACTGAAATCCGTGGCCTAATTCATGCCCTGCCACACGCCAGCTTTCCACCTTCTGCTTCTTGATACGCCCGGTAAGGGCTTTTTTACTGAATGAACCGACAGCGCCTTTCCGGAGAATCCGTTTTTCTAACCTGCCGGCCCGCAGGACGGTTTTTAATGCCTTGGCAAATATCTCACTCATCTGCCTGGCCGCCTTGGGTGAAATCCTTTGGACGCGGTTCATTATTTCATCGACGGACTTTAGTTTAACTTCTTCCACAGCTTCTTTTGGGGTGGTAGTCGGTTTTTTCCTGGGTTTCTTTTTGCCTGCCAGGGCAAACACAACATCACTATCTGTTTCTATTCCTTTTCTGGTCAGAATACGATTAACTTCTTTTACTCTGGACTTGGTAATAGCAAGAACATCTTCATCTGTTTCAGTATCAAGTCTTTTTAAAATTTCCCCTTCTGTTTCTTCATATAGTTTAATCGCTCTTGCCGTTATTTCACCGTGCTTAAACTTGGTAAATGCTTCCGGTATTCTGACAATAGGCAGATACCAATTCTTAGCCCCGCCGATAGTGGGACCCCATCGGGCGCCCAAACCTTTCACAACATCTTTGTCTTTGAAGGCAGATAATATTACGACATATTTTTTGCCTAATTCGTCGTTTTTGGATACTTGTATTCTGATTGTGCCAGGTCTGGGTTCATCACCAAATTTTCCTTTAACTTCGGAATATCCGTCGCCGATAACCAGATTGCCTTCGTCGCTAACCGTAATGCTCGATTCTGTCATTTTGCGGACTTCTTTTTCCAGCACTGTGCCTGTTATGTTTTCGGTGCTGACAACTGTTTCTGCCCTGGCTTCTGCTTCGTCCTCGTCGGTTATCAGGTCTTCAACCATGCCCTCTCCGACATCTGCCATGTCCTGACCACGCTGAATGTTTAGTTTCTGCAAGTCGCCCTTGACTATAGCCCCCAACAGGTTCATCTTCCCAGCCAGTATTTCCGCCAGTCTTTGGTCAACCTCTGTATCGGTAGACAGCATATATACAACAGTGCTGGATTTACTGGTAAGCCTGTGTGAACGCCCGGCGGCCTGCACCTGTTTTAAAGCAGACCATGGCAAAGTAAGCATGATCTGAGTACGCGGAGCAATACCTTTTTCGTCATGCAAACTAATGCCCGTGCTGCCCATATCCATTGTTGCTATCGCTACTTTTTTTTCCCCGTCCTGGTATGCAGCTATTTCTTTCTGGATGTTTGGCTTCGCCTGACCCCTGATTCCGCCATGTATTTCCGCAACATTACCTTCTCCAACGACTGCTTCCAGCTTCTCTTTCAGGTGCTTAATAATTGAATCGGATGTTATACCGCCTGTTTCCGCTTCTTCTTTGTAGCCTGCAAAGATAGCAACCTGCCTTCCTTTGGCCAGCTCTTCTTTTGCAAGTTCTACCGCCGCATCAATCTTGTAATTTTCCAGGTGACGCCGCATAGCCATAAATGCCAGGGCTTTTTTCTTGGAAGGATACTGTCTTTTTATATGGTTTAAGGCCATATGTGCTTCTGATGGCAGTTCAATTTCTTTAACAATCAGTTCCAGACCATCCATGCTTACTTCACGTTTCAGCATTACTCCTTCCGCAGTAAGCCTGTCACCAAACCGGCGCATATTCAGGAGTATCGTTCTTATTGGCACTTTAGCCACATATTCTGTCACATATGCTGGAAAACCACTCTTCTTAGGTATTTCTCTACGCCGTTTTTCAATACCGTTCCTGCTTAACCATTGCTCAAATTCATACTTGTCCTTGAAAGTGCCAAGTTTTAGTCCCAGATAATAATATTCCTGCAACCTGTCGAACGGTGTAGCTGACAGGAACATCACTTCTCCTGTGGACTCTATCATTTTTAATCCCACAGCTGCCTGTTGTGAGCCAGTCTTCCAGTTTTTCAGGTTATGGCTTTCATCAAAAATTACTACGTCCCAACCCTCGGGCGGTATAGGGTTGCTAGTACGCAGCTTTGAATAAGTGGCAACATAAATGCCGTCCTCGTCCATGGTTCCTTTCCATTGCTTCAGTTCCACCGAATTTCCGAACATGCGCTCACATTCTTTTAGCCAGGCATCTTTGATGACAGCGTCCCGTTCAGTTAATATCAGTATCTTTTTCTTGCCCTGCTGTTGTTTGATATAGGCAACTGCAAGCCCCTGCGCAGTTTTCCCGGCTCCGGCTCCATCGGCCAGCAAAAAACCGCCCATGTTTTCCAGTGCGGCTAAAGCGGCATTAACGCCTTCTATTTGATGGGTCATTAATCTGCCGTTCAAAACAGGATATTCTTTTACAAGATTTTTAACTGGCGGTGTTTTAATATTTGGCCTAGCATTTATTATCGCCTTATCATATCTGGCTTGTTCTGTTATTTCTTCTCCTGTTGTTCTTTCTTGTTCCGGTACTGGTTCAAAAGTTGCTTCCTCCGTGCCTTCCGTGCCTTCTCCAGTGAATTCTCCTTCATTATCGCTTCGTAAATCAATTCCAGTGTCAGAGACTCTGTTATCGGCTGTCCTATCATCAGGCAATACCTCCTCTGGAGTTTCTTTTATTATAGCACTATCTGAAGATTTGGGGTATTCATTTATTACTTGTTCGAGCAATTTTATTTCGTCCATTCTGGTCGGCAGGTATCCTTTGTTGATATTCGGTTCAGGTTTTGGTTGGACTTCCTCCGCCGCCATTTTCCGTATATCCTGCGCAAGTTTTGCCTCTGGTGGAATTGGTTTTTCTATTGGCCCAACATTTTTAAACATATCGCGGTTAATTATAGCAGTCCCAACATCACTTTGTCGTTTAAACCAAACAGCATCATATCCGGCATCTTTAGCCCTTTGAGCTGCTCTTGCAACAAAATCAAGGAGGCTCTCTCCCTTTTTTTGCCGCCCAGCTACTTTGACAAACTCTGCCGTACCCTCGTAAAGTATCTTCGCGTCCGGCAACGCTACATACTTTTCAATATAAGTGCCATATGGCCTCGCGCTTTCAATGTTGTCAGCTACAAAAAGCAAGGAATCCCAAAATTCATTTCCTGTTTTAATTCTTTCGGTTCTGCCGGGAATCGTAGCCCTGTAAAACGTATTCTTCTCGGCCTTTTTTCCTGCCATACGACGAATATCTATGCCTGTTGCTTCTGCTTTTTCTATTGGCGGTTTTTCTGCCTCTTTGACTGTAGTCCTAATGCCCTTTTCAATTGCAATCAACTTCTTTAAGGCGCCAACACCCACTGTTGCTTCATTGCCATTAGGCAGTTTTACTTTAACCGTACCTTTGCCTTTCGCGCCGATATTAACTTCTGTTATCTCCACTTCTCCCCAGTTGCGGGTATTGACTTTTTGGCCTACCGTGAATTCGGCGGCAGGTTCTTTTGCCGATATAGGCTTAATTTCCTGCGCAACTGGTGCTTCAGTTACTTTCTTCCAACCCTTGTCTATCGGGAACATTTTCCGCCCGGAACCGTCCGGCTTGTCGGTTTTTACAGAAAGTCTGCCATTTTTGTCATATACCACTTTACCTGTAAATTCTTCCGTACCGGTTCCAAAAGCATTTACAACAGTCTTTACAACCCTGTCTCCATGCTTTAAGCCGGTTTCTTTCTCGGCTTCGGCATTATACTTTGCAACTTCTGCCTTATACCGCTTCATCATTTCCTGGTGTATTGCATCGGATTCTTTGCTTTTTATGACCGAACCATTTGGATGTTTGGGTAAACTATCCCATATTTTTTGTAATTCCTCATCAGATAACGAGGACAAGTCAACTTGAGTCGGCTTGGTCTGCGGTTGTGCCACTTCAGGCTCTTCTACCCTGGGCATGAACTTTTGAGGTTCTTCCCTCATTTCCTTTGCCACTTCTGCGGCGGCTTCGTTTATAATGTTCTGCCCTTCCGGTGTTTCGGCAAACCTGTCCATTGCAACCTGTTCAGCCTGTTCCTCCGGTGTCCCGGCCTGTACCAATTGCTGGACTTCCTGCATGAAGGCTGCCTTTTGCACGTCATTCATCTTTGCCTGTGCCCGTTCGCCTATCTGACTAAGTACATGAGCGCCTCCACCGAACAATGCACCCATGAATATCCCAGCACGTCCGGCGCGTTTCATTTCCTCGGACGGGTCAAGCATTTGTTTGGCAATACTTCTCGTATCATCACCAAGCGCCTGCATCTGCACGGCGGTCTGGTACATTTCCTCTGCGCCTTCAGCCAGTGCGCCAAGACCGAGTTTCAGCCCTGCCGAAGCAGCCTTACTAAAGCCTTTGCCGAGGTATTTCTGTAACCCCTTGGGCACAACCTTCCCTGCCGGGGTCATGGCAATAATCCATTCGGGTATATTCTGTAATGCAAGGGGCAGGTTTTTGAGGTAAACCTGGTTAAAAGCCTTCTCCGCGTCTTTATCGCTGAGTCCCCTTGCCTTGGCATCGGCATAAACGCCTCCGGCTTCCTGTGCGGCATCAAGCAACGTGCTTATCCCTGCGCCGACTATAGGACCGCCTAAAGCAAATCCGGCCATCGCGGGAATCATCGTCGCTATAGTTGTTGGTGCACTCTGAAGCGTATCGCCTATCATCTCTTCCAGTTTGGTATGCGCTTCCCTTGTGGGATATGCCCGCTGGATCTCCTGGCCGACAAGTATGTCCTTCTCGCCAATTTTCTTTAGGGTTTCGCTCTTCAGTTTATCACCCAAATAAGCCAATAAAGCGCCTTCGGCAGATTTCAGCGAACCCCAGCCGGACTTAACGTAATTCTCCCAGTCATCGGGCAGGAGGTTGTTGCCTGCCAAAAAGCCGAGGATAGGGTGCTCGAAAACTTTATTGTATTTCTCCTGCAATTTCTGCCTTTCAAGTTCTTCCCGGACATTAAGGGCCATTATCGGCTTCCTCTTTGTCGGTTCAGGTGCTGGAATAAATGCAGGGCCGGTATAAACCCCGCCGGTGCGAACATCAACCATTTGTGGTATCTCAGGTTTTACCGTCGGTATCGCCTCTGCCGGCGGTTTAGGCACTACAGGGATACGCTGGCCTGTCCTCACGTCTATACCGCCGCCGGGGGGAGGAAGAACCTCCGGCTTAACCGGGGCAGGTTCAGGAGTGACCATACCTTTTATGAAGTCAATGAATTTCTGTCCGAGTCCCGGCTGTTTCGGCGGTTGAACAACGGGCTTCGGTTTCTCTGTGCCCGGTCTTTCACCAAAGGGATAGATAGGACTATACGAAGGCTTTGCACCACCCCCGGCCAGCCGTTTGCGTTCTTCTTCTATTTCCTTTAATCCCTGTATATACAAACGGTGTTTGTTTGCCATCGGCTCATCACCCTTTACTGATTTTGTCCGAGTACCTGTTTTAGCATTTCCAGACTATCTTTCTGCGCACCAAGCTCCTTGCCTGCCAATGCTTCATACAAAGGCTTCAGCGGTACTGCCGCGCCTGTCGAGAAATACCCCTCCGGTGAATTACCGGCCAGGATAGCAATAAGGTTGTTTATGACCTGCTTCCGGCTAACCCCGTTCTTGTCGGCCATCGAGATATATTTTGGATTCCTCAGAAGGTCCTGTATTGTAAAGAAAAGCGGTTGCCCCCGCTGTGCCTGGTCACCCTTTGTCCGGTAATGCTCGTACAGGTCTAACCCAAGCTGCGTCATCAAATCCGTAGCGGCGTTTCTAAGTTCATTCTGCGTCAACCCGGCAAACGGGTCACTTGCACCGGCTCCCAGCCTGCGCTCTCTCTGTACGTCAAGGGCATAATTCTTCTCTGCCATCTCTCTTGCAAAGGTAGGTTTACCCTGGTACATCCCGGTCAGCCCTGCTTCCTCAACCTGTCTGGCGAATGTGGGTTTGCCTTCAAACAATCCCGTCAATGCCGCCAGCCTTTCTTTCTGTCCATATGACAGGTTGTCTCCCGTATATCCGGGCACAAACTTACCTTCTCCTACCTGGAACCCCTGCGAAGGGTCACTGCCCCATAATTCTCTCGGCAGATCCATCGGACTTCCGCCTGAAGCGAGATAATCCGCCCTGACTTTATTTGCCTGCTGGTTAAACTGTGCCTTTCTCTTGGCATCTGCGGCGGCGAACATTTCACCGATGTCTCTGAGTGTCCCCGCATACGGCGCCGAACGCTGTTCCTTCTGGTAATCGACAATAGCCTTTGCAAAGGCTTTGGCCCGGTTGATAATGTCAGAGACTGAATCTTTATATCCGCTGGTTTGGTCCTGAAGCATTCTTATCCCCTCCTTACTAGTTAAGGCCGCCTGCATATTGCAGCGAAGTCAGGGTTTTCCACTTATCCTGTTCAAGTGCTGTATTCGCTATCCCTAACAGGTAATTGACTATCTGCGCTATCTGTGCTTCTTCTGCTGCGCGTTCCTGGTCATACTTCTGCGTTGCGTAAGTGTTTATCAGCGAAGCCAGTTCTGATTCAAGGTTGCCCAGTTCTTTCGCATAAGGCTGTTCAACGCGCGTTATCAAGTCCTCGTCATATATGCCGGAGGTATATGTGCCCCTGCTTATCGCCGAACGTCTTGCGGCGGCTTTCCTCTCACCTAACGCCTCTTTCAGCGCGTTCAGCCTGGCCTCCCGCTGTGGGGCATAATACTGCTCGGCCATCCCCGTATACTGGCTCATCAGTTCAGGCGTGAGTTCTTTTCTCGGCTTGTTCAGGTACATCCCGGCTAATGAGACAGGGTTGACATAGTACTGCCCGCCTTCTTCAACATAACTGCCCGGTGCAAAAGTAAGCCCACCCGCTGTCAGTTTGCCGGAAGGGTCTTTTGTGACGCTCTGCCCCATGGCCTGGAACCACTGCATAATGGGAATCCATGAAGCCGGTATATTGGTCTGCCCGGCGTAAACGCCCTGACCTGGTATGCCTGGGCTTGGCTGGCCCGGCTGTACGCCCTGTGCTGTCTGTGTTGTCGTTTGCTGAAACAGGCTTGGATAATCCTTCTTAAACGCAGCGGCAGCAGCAGGGTCATGCAATGTCCCTGCCTTTTCGCCTTCGAGAATCTTCTGTGCATAGACCTTGTAAGGGTCTTGGCCGGGAAATTGCCGGGCGAACCAGTCAAGGTGCCCCTGATAGATGGGTTTTGAACTTGCCGAACCGCCGCCGCCGGAGGAACCGCCGCCGGAGGAACCGCCGCCAGAAGGCGTGCTAAAATACTGTGGGTAATCCTTCTTAAATGCCTGTATCGCCGCAGGGTCAGTCCAGTTGGTGTCACCGGATTTTTCCCTGTCTATGATGTTTTGTGCATACGCCTGTATCCCGGTAAGTCCTTTGTAAGGGTTTTTGGTGAACCACTCAATGTGCTTGTCATAAATAGCCATTCTACAACCCTCCTTTATTTAGTCTACCTTTGATAAGGCCCAATTCCTTTTTAAGTTCAGCAATTTCAGCTTCTTTTTCAGTAAGTCTCTTTCTTAGATTAGGTATAATAAGAGACTGCGGTTCTTTACCGTAAAGCAAGTGCTCTATCGCCTCCGTGCGGGAAGCGTATTTTATACCCTGCGCCTTGGGTTTGTGTGCTTCATAATCAAGCGATTCGACAGTGTAAGGAATGTTTAACTCAACCAGTTTTGCCTCAACTTCGGTCAGGTTTCCATATACTACTATACCCTCCTTTTCTAATTGAAAAGGAGCCAGTTCTTCTCTGACTCCTTTGAGGTTGCACCTAATAAAATGAGTAGCAAACACTGCTATCCCATCTATGACTGCCATATACATTTTATCACCCCTGCAAAGGCAAACCTATTGCTTGCCTAATTTGGTTAGCCCACACATGGGCGGCTTCTGCTCCGATATAATCTTTATTTTTCATTTTTGCATTATAGACTGTACGCGCGCGAAGTATTTCTTTTTTCCCTTCTTCTGGAAACTTCTTATAAAAACCCAATGTCAAATTAGTTATAATCCATTGCTTTTCTTTTTCTCCCGGCGTTTTAAAGGAAATATCGTTAAATGTTATAGGAAATAAATCAGGAGAGCCAAATAAATATGCAAAATCATCTGCAAACAGTTCCTCAAGTTCTGTTAATGATTCGATTTCTTCAATGTTTCCACCGCGCATTTTATAATAGTCTAACAATATTTCATCGGATAAAAAACTATACCTTAACAGATGCCCTATTTCGTGGTCTATTGTGTGTTCTGTCGTAACAGTTTTAATATAGCTTGATAATTGTCCACCTATTTTTTCCTGTGGTATTGCAAATAAGTATATCTCTAAAGTATCAAGATTACTGAGCCCTAGAATATTAACTGTGTCTCTAGTGCAAACCTCTCCAACCAAATAGACAGAATAATTAACTTTTTGTAAAAAAGGCAACGTTTCCTGTAGCCAATATACTTCATTAATAACCACTTCTTTAGAGATGAATTCGCTTGAATCCGCTTTCTCGAACCGATATTCTAACCCATGAAAATCAAGATTCGGCATTGTATCTAATTCTAATATTTCTGCATAGACTGGTAACGCAAACAAAATAAAAATAAAAGTTAAGACAAGGATTCTTCTTTTCATATTATCATCTCCTTGCCTTAAGTATACCATAATTTTACTGATGCAACAATTGTGTTCTTTTTTCCTTTTTATGCTGTTTTGTTGCCTGCCGTTGTATTTGTATTGGTTCCATAGTCTGCGATTGCCCCTGTAACGCCACTATTAGTTAAGTCATTATTGCATATAAAATTACCTGTGCAAGTCGCACCAATAAGCACCCCATACTTTGGCTTATTAACCAACGAACCTGCTCTGCAAACATTGTTTTGAATATTGTTGTAGTTTGAAGCTACGGTATCTACTGCTATTAATTCTATATTGCTAAAAACATTATTGGCAGAGGTAGAGTTTTCTGAGCAAACATTCCCAATCAAACTGTTGTTACTAGACCGTAATAAAGTTATACCGGTGTTGCTGCAAACGCGACAAATGTTTCCGGTAATGGTATTATTATTACTTAAATCCAGAATTATACCACTACCATTGATGTTCTGGAGTGTATTTCCACTTATAGTATTATTCGATGTTTCTGTAAGATTTATCCCCTTATCGCAACCATCTATTACGTTTCCTGTTATAGTATTAGCCATACTGATATTGTTTAATTTAAACAAACTAATTCCTTGACTATTTTTTATCACATTATTTGCTATGTTGCAGTTTTTTAGATTGTACCCGTATATACTATTATATCCTGGGTTATTGGTCCAAAAACATGATGTTATTGTCGTTCCGTTTAGACTAAATAACATCATCGGGCCATATTTGTGATTTCGTAACCACACGTTTTTTATAACATGTCCGCTTACCACGACGTTCTGACCTGTCAAATAAATACCGGTTGGGGAGTTTGTTACATTGTCCTTATTACCGTCCAGCACAAAGCTGTTCAACATTATATTTACATCGGTGCTAACGGCGTTGGTTATCATTCTTGTGTTAGAACTATTCTCATTTGCCAATTTAATGACGGTCGAAGGACCTTGGCCTTCCAATGTAACATTAGACTTAATAATTATGCTTCCACTTATCGTGTAGGTGCCTTCTAATAAAACCACTTTGCCACCGTTCGCTGGGAGCGCATTTATCGCTTGGTTTATTACGGTTTCCGCTGAAACCGAACCAGGCTGGACCACATAGTCGGCTCTTTTGGTATTCAACGTAGTACTTCCGTCTGCAACAATTAATGTCCCAGGAGTTTTACTGATACTGTCCCCAGGAATGCCATTTATAGTGCCCGTCACATTTCCCGCAAAAGCCACATTCGCCGAAGGCTGGTAAGGGTTCTCTCCTGTAGCAGTCGATTTAACTATACTTGATTTCAATAAGCCACTGGCATTAATATCCTGGTCCACA
>DYZU01000107.1 GCA_022735835.1 Thermincola sp.
GAAAGCCGCATTTTAACCCACGAAAGCCGCATTTTAACCCATTTAACAAGGAAAAAGGGAGACCTCATAGAATTTTTAGTGATGAGCTTTCCGAAAAGGCTCACACCCATACTCCCAGCAGAATACCTGCCGACTGCACCGGCAGGTATTCGACTTTTCAGCCGGCGCCGGTACGGTACCCGGCTTTTTTACTTTCTTCCGTTGCTTTATCACTTCCTCGGCAGAAAACCCCCGCTTCTGAAAGTGGAGGATGAATGCCAATATTGACTAATGCTAATTTTAAGCATACAATACAGGATACAACCAAGGGATAATAACCTGATACGAGGTGCTGTTGGTCATGAAATGCGTTGAATGCGGCCGGGAAATCCCCGCAGGTGAAGAAATGGAGCGCTGTCCCGCGTGCAAAAAGTTTACCCTGCGCAAAATCGAAGGGACAGTCATAACAGAACCCGAAATAGCGGAAAACATGAGTGGGGAAAAATTCATTTATTTTACTGTCAGAACAGCGGACCGGGAAGTGCCGGTAGAGGTCAAACAGGGATTTGAGACTCAACCGCCGGTGGAAAAAAACGATGAAGTCATCATTGAGTGCCACCGGATGAAAGAACGCATTGACGGGCTGCGGGTCCATAAACTGGAAAACAAAAGGCGGCGGATAATTTTCAATTACAAGGGAGGGTGCCTCTTGTCGCTGGTTGCAATAATATTTACGGTCCTGGCTTTGATCTGGGCCGTTTGATAAACGGCAACCTGTTTTATTTGTATGCATAATTTATAACCGGTGATTAAAGACTAAAAAAAACGGAAGATTCTTTATCCGAAGGGAGGTGACCCGGTAAAAACACTGCACTTATGTACTGGTTTTGCCGGGATTTCATTGAGATTTGACCGAAACGTTTCCCCGCGAATCGCATACTTCTGTATGGAGTTCGGTTTGGACCATACACTGCCGATTTATGCCGGCGGCCTGGGGGTGCTGGCGGGAGACTACCTGAAGGCAGCCAAAGACCTTGGTGCGCCTGTTATAGGTATCGGAATTCTTTGGAATCAGGACTATACAGAGCAATTTATCGGTGATGACGGTTATCCTTACGATTCATACATCAATTATGACTTCTCTTCTGTTAAGGACACCGGCGTTACGGTTAAGGTGCGTGTCCGGGGAGCGGACGTAACCTGCAAGGTCCATATGGTTGACCATTACGGCAATGCCCCCCTGTATCTTCTGGATACCAACTTCCCCGGCAGCGAGCACGGCTGGATGACCAAACGCCTGTACGGCGGTGTTGAACAGGACCGGGTAGCCGCCGAAATGATTTTGGGTATCGGCGGCGTCAGGGCTCTGCGGGCTCTGGGAATTGATGTGGACATTTATCATTTTAATGAAGGGCACGCCGTTTTCGCGGGAATTGAGCTGATCCGCGAAAAAATGCATCATCAAAATTTATCGTTTCACGAGGCCTGGAAAGCCACCCAAAAAGAAGTTGTCTTTACTACTCATACCCCTGTTGAAGCGGGCAATGAAAAATGGAACCACGACCTGCTCCGGCACATGGAGGCTTATAACGGGCTGAGTTATGAACAGATGCGGGAACTGGGAGACGACCCTTTTAACATGACCGTTGCCGCTTTAAGGATCGCCAACATAGCCAATGCCGTCTCGAAGCTGCACGGGAACACAGCCCGGGACATGTGGGGAGATGTGTATGAGACAGCCCCCATCATCTCGGTAACCAACGGTGTTCACATTGATACCTGGCAGGACAAACGCATCCGAAAAGCCTTTGAAAACGGTGACGACCTCTGGGAACCGCACATGGCCTGCAAAAAAGAACTGATAAGTTTTGTCAGGCAGCATACGGGAGCAAACCTGAACCCTGATGCGCTGCTGATCGGTTTTGCCCGCAGAGCGGCTCCCTATAAGCGAAGTGAGCTGATATTCCGGAATCTGGAAGTGATTGACCCGTTGCTTAAGGAAGGCAAAATCCAGTTGGTATTTTCCGGCAAGGCTCATCCCAATGACACTCTCGGCAAGGATATTATCCGCAGACTCGTTGAAATGGACCGGAAATACCGCGATTCGGTAATATTCCTGGAAAACTACAACATGGAAATTGCCCGCCTTATGGTAAGAGGATGTGACGTATGGCTAAACAACCCGAGGCGTCCCCTGGAAGCCAGCGGGACCTCAGGTATGAAAGCGGCTGTTAACGGCGTTTTAAACCTAAGTGTAGTAGACGGGTGGGTAGCGGAAGGACCGCAGCATGGTATAAGCGGCTGGCTCCTGTGCAGCGTTTGCGGCAGGATAGGTAACCAGGTCAACCAGGATGAGCAGGACCTGCGAACATTATATAATGTGCTGTTGACAGAAGTTATCCCAACCTTTTACAGAGACAGGGCCAGGTGGCAGAATATGATGCTGGCCAGCATCGATATGGCTCACTACCAGTTTTCTGCACACCGGATGCTGAGAGAATACTATGATGTGCTGTACCATAAAACATTCCGGTGCCAGGAAAAAAATGTCTGTCCCCGGCCTTATGAGCGCCAGCCGGCGCCTTATGCGGAAGAACGTCAATATCAGTAAGGTCCCGGCAGGCAATTGTGGATTCCTTGCCGCATAACATTTAGCCAGGAGAAATTATCAGGAGGGGAATTATATTATAATGAAAGCCGATGCTGTGTTCGAAGGCGGCGGGGTCAAGGGCATCGGTCTTGTAGGAGCGATTTACTACGCAGAAACCGAGAAAAACGTGGAATGGATGAACATTGCCGGGACCTCTGCCGGAGCCATAGTTGCTTCCCTGCTCGCTGCAGGTTACAAAGCCGGTGAAATAAAAGACATTATGTTTGACCTGGATTTCAACAGGCTCAAAGACGAAGGCACCCTGGACCGGTTTTCGGTTCCCGGGAAAATCCTTAGTATTCTCTTGGAAAACGGAATCTACGAAGGCAAATTCATTGAGGATTTCATGGCCGGACTGCTGGCCAAAAAAGGGGTAAATACTTTTAAAGATCTTCTTATCCCCGGAGAAGACAATCCCAGATACAAGTACAAGCTGAATGTTATCGCCAGTGACATCTCGAGAGGAAAGCTTCTGATCCTGCCCAATGATATAAAAGATTACGGGATTGACCCCGACCAATTCAGCGTAGCCCGGGCAGTAAGAATGAGCATGAGCATCCCCATCTTTTATGAACCTGTCAAGATAGAGACCAGGAACATGGAGGGCATGCCGGATAAATGCTATATCGTGGACGGCGGGTTGCTGAGCAATTACCCCGTCTGGTTATTTGACTCGGTGGGCGAAAAACCGGCATGGCCAACCATCGGATTCAGGCTGATCGAACCGGACTACGGTATACCGCGGAAAATCACAAATCCCCTTAATTTCATACTGGCTATTGTCTCTACTCTCCAGGAAGCCCACGATGAAAGACATATCCAGGACCTTAACTTCAAAAGAACAATTGCTATTAAAACACACGGTGTAAAGACAACAGAGTTTGACATAACGCCTGAAAGGCGAAACCTGCTTTTTCAATCCGGCTTTGCAGCGGCAAAGAAATTTTTTTCGTCATTCAATAAACAGGAATATGACCTTATCCACCCAAATTTCCTGCGGCCCCAGGCTTTTTTAAACTCTCTCCGGTTAAATAACGTTACCCGTCATAACCGTTAAAGAAAATTTTCTCGATTTAGAGGGAATCTTTACTATTACAGCGAATAAAGTTTTTATATGTTTTAGAAGCCGGGTTATGGGAGGGTGAGGGTGTGTTAAAGCTCAAAATCGGGACGAAATTGATGGGAGCCACGCTGGGAGCGATGTTCATGCTCTGCCTGGTAGGATTTTGGGGAATTAAAAGCCTCTCCGACCAGGAACAGAGTCACGCGGAACTCCTTCACAGGACTCCGCAGTTGGTCCATCTGTTGAAATTGAAAGACACTGTTGAAAAGCAGTTTGATTTACTTAACAGTCAAACAGCAGGGAATGCAGGAGCTTCCGCCAAGAATCTGGCAGACAACTCAACAGCCCTGATAACAGAAATAGCTAAAACCGAAAAAAGCGAGAAAGGAAAGCAGATAGTAGCCGGTCTCAAATCTGCCGCGGATGAGTTTTCCCGGTTTTCTGCCGACTCCTCGGCAAACCAAGAACGGTTAAACGACTGGTATTCCGGGTATAACAAACTCATCGGAGAATATACGGAATTCATTTCCAACAGTGTCGCCGCCGCTACCGCCGAACAGCACAAAGCCGCCCGTTTCACCATTATCACGACAATTGCCGCGGTGACTGTGACAGTCCTGCTGGGTCTTAGCGGAGGTATCTTTTTGACCGTGAATATTTCCCGCCCGGTCAAATCCCTGACAAAACTGGCCGGCCAGGTAGCGGGGGGTGACCTTACGGTGGATGTTCCCCGCATCCAGACCGGAGATGAAATTGAGGATCTGAACAAAGCATTTCAGGAAATGCTGGCAGGGCTCAAGAATCTTACCCAAAATATTTTGCGCTCTGCCGAGGAGGTAACCAGAACAAGCCAGGATATCGCCTCATCTTCCGAATTTATTATGACCAGTACAAACCAGGTGGCCAAAGCAATTTCCGAAGTGGCCCGGGGCAGCCAGGAGCAATCCAAAGACGTTCTGAACACGGCAGGCATCTTAAATGAACTGACCGCCTCGATCAATGCCATTAGCGCCGGCGCTGCCAAACAATCCACCGATGTAAACTCCGCGGTGGCAATCATAGATGAGATGGCAAATACTATCGACAAAGTGGCCGAAAAAGCCCTGAATGCTTCCAGGTCTGCCGCCGAAACATCCCAGGTTGCTTCCAGGGGCGGCGAAACGGTAAAGCTCTCAATCACCGGGATGGAAAACATCAAAACCACGGTTTTCGATTCCGCCAACCGGATCAAAGCCCTGGGAGAACTTTCATCGGAGATCGGGAACATCACTCAGGTCATTGAAGATATTGCCGAACAAACCAACTTGCTGGCCCTTAATGCCGCTATAGAAGCTGCCCGGGCCGGCGAGCACGGAAAAGGTTTTGCGGTAGTGGCCGATGAAGTTAGAAAACTGGCTGAAAGAAGTACCCAGGCAACCAAACAGATTTCAGCGATTATTGCAAATATCCAGGCCGGCACTGATGATGCCGTCCGGGCTATGGAAAAAACTACCGTCCAGGCAGAAGAGGGAGCCGCTCTGGCAAGTGACGCCGGTAAAGCTCTCAGCGAAATTGTGGAAGTAGTTAATACGGTGGTAGCTGAAATTGAAGAAATCGGTGCGGCGGCCGAGCAACTGGGGGCTCACAGCGACAATGCGGTGGAAGCCATTAACAAGATAGCCACCGTAGCGGCTGACAATGCCGCAGCAACCTATAAGATGACCGAAGACAGTCAGGTAGTGGTTAACGCGGTAAACAGTATCGCATCCATATCCGAAGAGACGTCGGCCGCAGCCCAGGAAGTTTCCGCCTCCACCGAGGAAACAGCAAGGGCTGCAGACGGGCTGGCAGCCGCGGCAAAAAGACTGCTGGCCATGGCTTCGGACCTCAAACAGACAATTTCCGAATTTAAAATATAAGCTGCCCACTACCTGTCAACCAGCTTCCGTCCCAGTTCAAAAGCCCTGTCCAGAACTTCCCTGTTGCGGATTACGGCCTTCTCGGCATATGTTTCGGGATCCTGAACGCCATATTTCTTGGCGGCCTGGATCCATTCTTCTTTTGAAAACGCTATTGCTCCCTTGGCATTAATGCCGACAGCGACAATCTCTTCCATAAATCCTGCGTTAGTCAGAGACCCCAGCATCCTGCGCAGGAGTTTTAAAGCATCGTCAGCGCATTCCGGGGTGGGAGCGCCGGCGGTCAGGATGCTGACCACATTGCGTTTCTTTGTTTTAAGCCTCGTAATTGATTTAATACCCCCTCCGGGAACATAAGTAATCTTGCTGATTACTCCCATTAACCGGTCAAGGAGGATTTTTAACTGCCCGGTCATGTAGTTCCCGTATATTGGTGAACCCACTACAACAGCGTCAGCATCCTCCAGCTTCCTGACTATTTCCATCAAGTCATCTTCCTGTTTGCAGATACCTTCCCGGCGGCATTCCAGGCACCCCTGGCAGGAATTGATTTTCAGGTCGTCTACATAAACCTTTTCCACTTCCGCTCCCCTGCTTGTGGCGCCTTCCAGCAGCCTGTCAATAATGATATCGGTGTTGCCCTCTTTGCGAAAACTTCCGTTGACAGCAAATACTTTCATCAAGAAACCCTCTCCTCCTAAATATTAACGCTACGCTACGACAGTTAACGGCATATATTCGAGAAAAAATGCACAATCTCCTCCCTGCCGCCTCAAGAAGTTTTCACCAGCACAAAAAACCATTTACAGGTTCCCCAATTTTGTGATATGATTTTTACTAACAAATAACGTATTTTCCTGTAGTTTTTTTCCATTGACTTCCACAGGTTGGAGTAAAATTTTTCATTTTTCCATTTGGAAGTATGGTAGCCTGGTAGAAAATACTCAAAAAAGTACGGTAGTTCGGTAGGATGGAGTGAAATACATATGTGTTCAACGGGCTGTCCCATAATAAGGCTACCTTCTTAGTTCGGTCAAAATGTTTGACGAGTTTTTAAGCAAGGTCGCCTATTTGGGGACAGCCCCTTCTTATTTAATATAAAATCGGCAAAAAAGTATTTACAGGGAAACGACTTTATGCTATCATTTTCCTAACATTATTCTATCAACTCTATCAAAAGTGATGACGGAGACAAGTAAGTTGCCTCGGGTTGCCCAGGGAGGAAAGGCCATAGACTGAAAGCCTTTCCCTTATCCGCCCAACCGAAATTCCCTCCGGAACTGCAGGCTGAAAGGGTTCC
>DYZU01000108.1 GCA_022735835.1 Thermincola sp.
ATCAGGCTGAAGTACAGGTACCTGGACCTGCGTCGCCCCGACATGCAGAGGAACATCATTCTCAGGCACAGGGTTGCCAAGGCAGCCCGGGACTTTCTGGACAGTAAAGGGTTCCTGGAAATAGAGACTCCCATGCTGACCAAGAGTACTCCTGAAGGCGCCAGGGATTACCTTGTGCCCAGCCGGGTCAACCCCGGTAAGTTTTATGCTCTGCCGCAGTCGCCCCAGATATTCAAGCAGATACTTATGGTTTCCGGCATGGACAAGTATTTTCAGATAGTGCGCTGTTTCCGGGACGAAGATTTAAGGGCAGACAGGCAGCCGGAATTTACCCAGATCGATCTGGAAATGTCTTTTGTGGATGTGGAAGACGTTCTTGGGCTGATGGAAGAGATGATCGCCCATACCTTCAGAGAGGCTGCCGGTGTAATCATAGAAACGCCGTTCCCCAGGCTTACGTACCGGGAAGCCATGGACCGGTATGGTTCAGATAAGCCGGACCTGCGTTTTGGGCTGGAACTTAAGGATTTCACAGGCATAGTGGCCAACTCTGACTTTAAGGTTTTTGCCAGTGTGGTTGCGTCCGGGGGCCAGGTCAAAGGAATCAACGCTAAAGGATGCGCCGATTTCAGCAGGAAGGAAATCGACGACCTGACCAATTTTGTGGGGATTTATGGCGCGAAAGGACTGGCCTACATCGTGGTGACCGAAGAAGGATTGAAGTCGCCTATACTCAAGTTCTTTAAGGATGAAGAAATCAAGGCTATGCTTGATAAATTTGCAGCCGAGCCGGGGGACCTGTTGTTTTTTGTTGCCGACAAGCCATCGGTGGTCGCGGCTGCCCTGGGGGCCCTCCGTATTGAGCTGGCCAGGAAGAAGAACCTGGTTGATCCTGACCTGTTCCGGTTTGTCTGGGTAACAGATTTCCCGCTGGTGGAGTACGATGAGGAGGAACGGCGCTGGGTGGCCATACACCATCCCTTTACGTCCCCTGTGGAGCAGGACCTCGAACTGATGGAAACTGAACCGGGCAAAGTCAGGGCCAGAGCTTATGACCTGGTTCTCAACGGAGTCGAACTGGGCGGCGGAAGCATCAGGATTCACCGGCGCGACGTTCAGGAAAAAATGTTTCGCCTGTTAGGTCTCGCTCCGGAAGAAGCCAATGAAAAATTTGGATTTATGCTGGAGGCATTTGAATACGGGACGCCTCCCCACGGCGGTATAGCTTTTGGGTTGGACAGAATGGTTATGCTGATGGCTAAAAGAGATACTATAAGGGACGTTATCCCGTTCCCCAAAACGCAGAGCGCTACCGACCTGATGACCCAGGCTCCGGCTGAAGTTGCTCCCAGACAGCTACAGGAACTTCACATCAAGCTGAATGTGGCCAAAACAAAAAAGCAGTAGGCGGAACTTTATACCTGTCTTACGCTGTCAAGGGCTGTATTCTGCCCAAGGCCTTGAAATGCGGGGTATAAACGTTCCCGGCATCGGCAATACTAATTATAGCACTTTAATACTATGATTATTAACACTTGAAATGCCTTGACTTTGTATGATATATTTATGATACAAAAAGACAGCGGAACAAACCCTACGATGCGCGTGACCAGCCGGTTAGTATTGAGCCAACACCAATACTAAGGGAATCCCGGCTCCGGCTGTGGCTTGTATGCCTCCCAGGTCAGAGGACACAAAAAGCAGTCGGGCGGATACCCACCTGTTAAGAGCAGGTTCAAATTACAACGGCCTCACGGCATAGGTGGGGTATTTTTTTATGTTTTTTTGTGGTAATATATAAATATTAATATATTAAGTATTAAAATGTTTAACAACTCATGACAATGCTCGGAAGTTACAGGAGTTATTTATGCTGCATAGATTTTCACGGACTGAACTGCTTATCGGTTCTGAAGGGCTGGGAAAACTCAACAACAGTAAAGTGGCTGTTTTCGGGATTGGCGGGGTTGGGTCATATGCGGTCGAAGCCCTGGCCAGGGCCGGAATCGGGCATCTGGTTCTGGTAGATTACGATGATGTTTGCCTGACCAATATTAACAGGCAGCTACATGCTCTCCAGTCTACTGTTGGCCAACCTAAAGTTGAACTGATGAAAGAGCGGGTCCTGCAGATTAACCCTGACGCCGAAGTTCAGGCATTCAAAGAGTTCTATACTCCCGAAAAGGGGGACCGGTTGTTGACCGACGACCTGGATTACATAGTTGACGCTGTAGACAATGTTACAGGAAAGCTTGATTTAATTAAAAGAGCCAAAGACAAAGATATCAGAATTGTTTCTGCCATGGGCGCCGGAAATAAAATAGACCCTACCGCTTTTGAGGTGGCCGATATATCTGAGACATCGGTGTGTCCCCTGGCCCGTGTGGTGCGGAGGGAATTGAAAAAGGCCGGCATTTCCCGCGGGGTTAAAGTTGTATATTCCAGGGAGCAACCTCTGGCCGTCAAAGAGATTGAGGGCAGTTGCAAACGCCACTGCATTTGCGGCAATAAAGAAGCTGTTTACAACTGCGCCAACAGGAGACAAATTCCCGGGAGTATATCGTTTGTCCCCCCGGTAATGGGTCTGATCCTGGCCGGAGTGGTAGTCCGGGATATTGTCGGTATATAAAAATTGACAATGATTGACTACAGTATTATAATGAAAATACCTAATACCCGGGGTGGGTAACTCAGGAGGGGTGGGAGTGACGAAGGTACAGGATGTCAAGGACAATCTGGACAAAAGGCTGAAGAGAATTGAAGGCCAGGTAAAAGGAATAAGAAGAATGATTGAGGAAGGTAAACAATGTCAGGATATCCTGACTCAGGTCGCCGCTGCAAGGTCTGCTTTAAAAATGGTTGGTAATTTGATTCTCCACCATTATGCCGGAGAATGTTTATGCGCTTCATTGTCAGCAAAGGACAAGAAGACAAAGATGGAAGAACTGCAAAAACTGATTCAAACCATTACCCGCTTTGCTGACTAGTTGTACTTTGGTTCCAGTAGTTGTTTTTATCAATGGTTAATTAAGTTTGAAAGGAGTTGATAGACTATGGCCAGCGACAAGGTACTAACTCTCACCAAAGACAATTTTAAGGCCAATGTTCTGGAGGCAACTGAACCTACACTGGTCGATTTCTGGGCGCCCTGGTGTTCTCCCTGCCGTATGATTGCTCCTATAATTGACGAAATAGCGGCGGAGTATTATGGTAAAGTTAAGGTAGGTAAGGTAAATGTCGACGAAAACCGGGAAATCGCCATGGAGTATGGAGTGATGAGCATCCCGACACTGATTGTGTTTAAGGATGGAAAGGCGGTTGATCGGGTAGTAGGATTCAAGTCTAAGAATGACTTAAAGGCTTTGTTAGATAAGCAATTGTAGTTTGGGACCGGTTTCCGGTGGCCAGGGTGGAACTTATTAATGTTGTAAATTTGGAGAGTTGGTTTAAGCCAGCTCTTTTTACTTTTAGTAACCTAATGTATTAGATCAATTTATATGAGTTGACATTGAATGGGCCAGATTTTAGAATAAAGTAAACGTTTGAATTCCAATTAAGGCAATGGTTAGACTACAGTGGATGGAGATGACAAAATGGATCTGTTTGAAGCAGCCCGGCAAAGTCAACTGAAAAAGGAAGCGCCTCTGGCGGTGCGGATGCGCCCGCGAACCCTCGATGAGTTTGTGGGACAGGAAGAGATAGTGGGAAAAGGAAAATTACTGCGCAGGGCTATTGAAGCTGACCAACTGTCTTCCGTGATTTTTTACGGGCCGCCCGGCACAGGTAAGACAACCCTGGCCAAAGTTATTGCCAACACCAGTAAAGCTTTTTTTGAACAGCTCAATGCAGTTACTTCCGGGGTGGCCGATATCAAAGAAGTATGCAGAAACGCCAGAGACCGCCTGGGAATGTACAATCAGAGGACAATTCTCTTCATTGACGAGATACACCGTTTCAACAAGTCCCAGCAGGATGCTTTGCTCCCATTCGTGGAAGACGGGACTATCATTCTCATTGGAGCTACCACGGAGAATCCCTATTTTGAGGTCAATCCACCGTTGCTGTCCAGGTCCAGGGTCTTTAGATTCAAACCTTTGTCCGATGAGCATATTGCAAAATTGATATTGCAGGCATTAGCTGACGAGGAACGGGGTTTGGGCCGTTATAAGGTGGATTTGAAGAAAGAGGCTCTTGACCACATTGTCAACATAGCCAACGGCGACGCCAGGTCGGCCTTAAATGCCATTGAACTGGCTGTGCTGACAACGCCGCCCGGCGCAAACGGGGTCAGGGAAATTACCCTGGAAGTGGCCGAAGAATCCATTCAAAAGAGGTCTGTCAGGTATGATAAATCAGGAGACCAGCACTATGACGTGATTTCAGCTTTTATTAAAAGCCTGAGAGGGTCTGACCCTGATGCCGCCCTGCACTGGCTGGCCAGGATGATTTATGCCGGG
>DYZU01000109.1 GCA_022735835.1 Thermincola sp.
ATTCACACCAAATATTGACACCCCTGACTTGATGTTGCCTGGCACCAAGTCCGAGTCGCCAAGCACCTTACCGTCACCCAATGCACCCCCATAATAACCCTGCGGTATTACCTGGTCTGCCGTACCAGGGGTGATGACGGTCGCAGAGCCGACTTTGTTAGGCATGGTGCCGGTGACCAAGTTACCGTTCACAAATGCCTTTTTGCCCGATAGTATTTGGGCTGCTGTAGCCGGGTTTACGGCTTCGGTTGTATCTACCACTTCGGCTTTGCCAGCCACCCCGAATAGGTTAGTTCCGGCCTTTATGTTGGCCGTTACTAGGTCCGGATCACCTTGGACGTAACCAGCCCCGTTATGGTATCCTGCTGCAATGGCCTGATTGGATGTGCCAGGCGTAATTATAACCGCGCCTCGATTTGGCATGGTGCCAACCTTGTCATTGCCCTCAGCGTTGCTGAACGTCTTGCCCGCCAGCACGTCAGCGGGTTGGGCATCCCCTACCAGCTTTTTCAAACCCTCAAGAGCGAATCGCTCTAAGCCGCTCAACAGCCCCATCCTAAGCCACCTCTATGCCGCTGATGTAATAATCGATTGATGCCCCTGCGCCCGCCGAACCTGCAATAACCTTACCGGCCTCAATAATTGAGTGCAGTTCAATCACTAACGCATCATTTGCCGGGATACTTTTTGCGGGCACAATGATGATATTATCAAAAGTTACAGTGGCTGTAACCGCACCAGCAGTCTTATTTGCCAAGATTATTTCCTTCACGATTGCTATCGTATTAGCAGGAACAGTATATAAAGGCGCCGATGTGCTTCCTAAAACGCCTTTAGCAAGATTCTTTAAAGTATCAGTCATTCATTACACCCCCATATACATTCTGAGCTTAAAAGCAGTTACTTCAATATCAACGTAATCCTTAGACGCCAAAACCAAAGAACCGTCAATGGTCTGCTGTACATTTGTAGCATTGGTCACCTGGAAGATCATGCGGACATAGAGGTCTTTTTCCGAACCACTGCCGGGAGCAGGCTTGTTTGTTAGCGGGTACTTTGCAATCGCGATCAGGGCGCCGGTATCATCTAAGACACCGGCTTCCCGAATATCAAAGCCTCCAACATTAGCAGGAATCATTGCCTCGACCACTATCCAACTTGGATTAGTAGCATGAACATAAACACGGTTTACGTTGCCGCGCCAGACCTCATGTACCAGAGCAGTTTCATTGCTGGTCGGATCATAATATAAACCATTGCTATCCCCAACGCAGAATTGAGTTATCGGCAGTGGAATTTGATTCGCCTGGGCCGCAGCCAGTTTATTTTGGCCGGTAACTGTAAGGATACAATAATATGTAGAGGGCATGTTAAACCTCCTTCGGATAAACCGTTATACTTTCGCTTGATTGAAGGCCGATTGCATATACAGGCACTTGACCATTGGCCACAAGGTTAATATCTATTACATCAAGCTTAGCCACAAAACGTTTATACTGGTTGATGTAGCTTTCCAGCCTTGCTATCGTTTCCGCGCTTAATTCAGATGAACTTACTGTAACGCTAACTTTAAAGTGATAGGGCTGTCCGCCATATTCATACCATTCCTGGTACATGTAACTCAAACCTAAAGACTCAAGTGCTTGGCGCAAGCCGTAGGATGTCCCTTTATAACGCTTTTTTTCGATCGCATTTTTTATGAGTTCGCGACGGGTAGTCTCGTTTTCGGCCAGCAACCATCCGGCGTCACCCAAAAGGCGGAACTGATCAGCTAAGTGAGGCAGGGCAGAGGCGTCAACGTTATCGATGATATAGATGAGTAACGGGGTCAAATCAATAGTTCCCAGCCGGTCTATAAGCGCATTTAGCGCTTCAGTATTTTCGTCACGAATGCTATCAGGTATCAGTCTGTTATCAGCCATCTACATACCCCGCAATCGTCACGGTATAACCAGTACAGTTTGCCCATTCATTTTCTGCCAAAACTTTCTTGGTGAACGGTACAGCGGCAGAATCTTTAAGAGTAACGGTAATTTCATACACACCGGAAATACTGTTAGTTACCCCGATAATTTGACTATCAACAATATCTAAACCGAGTTTAGTCCTAAGTTTAGAAGAGTATTCTTCGAGCGCCGAATTAAGTGCTGGAGTTGTGATTTCCGGAATCGCTGATTTAAAGAGGGTCGCGCTCAGCTCAATAGTAAAGTCAAAAGCCGTTGGCGACAGGGCGCTTACTCTATCTGTCATAGGACGGATTTTTTCATCGTTAAGTGTCGTGAGAACAAGGTCAAGAATATTTGTGTCAGGATTACCATTTTTCGTAAGAGGATAGACGTTCACAACGGCATCACTGGGAGATATCACAGCAACATCAATAATATCCTGGTGCGCAGTTTTTGCCCAGTATATGTAAGCCTCTTTGGGGCCGGCATTGCTGAATCTTTCGGGAGCCAGCTTAATCCGGTCACGGTAGTGGTCGTCATCCTCCCAATCCGCGCCGCCGCTGGTAATATCAGTGTTAGTAATACTGGCCACATATGGTACCGGGTCAATTATATTGCAGACATCACCAACAACATAGCCGTTACCAACAGTTCCGGCGGTTTCCGCTTCTCCCCACACATCGACGTGATCCTGGCCGGCCGGAACCGTAGCAGCCGTTTCAGTGTGAAAGACAACCTTGCCGTCTTTAGTTTCCACCCTTGTTCCGGCAGGGATAATTACATCAAAAGTCTGGGGGGTAGTTAGGACAGCGCGCATAGGGCAGCGGGCAGGCTGTGGTTCAAGCCGTGCTGCTCCGTAAAAAGCGCCCAGATAATCAAGAACAGGGAAGGTGGCGTAATCAACAAGGTTTTGCTTTGCTGCTTCCTGGATGGCGATGCGGATCAGGTTCTCACGGTACGCGATAAGGTCTATAATGATCCGTTCAACCTGTGCCGGTTGCAGGGTTTTCCCGGTCATGCTTTCATACATAGCCACCAGCTCGTTAGTTATTTGAACCGGGTCCCGCATTATAAACGAAGGTTCAGGAAGCCCCATTATTGATCACCTCGATGTTCGTGAAATATGATCTTTCTTCTTCGCCTGCCGGCTGCCATTCGACCATGAGTGTAATCTTTTCACCGTCAATTACCGGCTTGATAGCTACAAGCTTTATCCGAGTTTCCCATGTTTCAATTGCATCTACGGCCTCACGGACAATATTGGGAACTGCGATGTTAATCGGGCTGTCCAGGTATTGCAAGATATTAGTTCCAAACAGGGGCCTGTGCGGATCGCTGCCCAGCGGAGTATTAAGGATGATTTTTAAGCACTGGTTAATATCTTCCAAACCTTCAACCACAGCGCCGATTTCGCCAGTCTTTGGCTGCCAGTCAGTGGACTTTATATCATTAATGGTCGTTACCATCCCAATCCCCCTTACATTGAATCACTGGGCAAACCGGTAACACCACCAGGGGCGCTGTGAGAGTGTCCATTATATACTGCCCTCATGCCGGCCATTGTCTTGGCGCCGCCCTGGTCGGCCACGTCACCGGATGCCGTTATATTGCCATTTACAATAACATCGCCGGTGATAGTAATATTGCCAGTAGTCTTTATATCAGCGCTGCCTTTTATATCAGCCGTCAGCTTATGGTTAACTTTGTCATATTCAATGATAGTGCCATCGGCAAACTTAAAGTGCAGTTTATCTTTACTGCTAACCGGTACGGCATCTGCTTCACTATAAATCGTACCAAGTACAACTCCGGCTTCCAAACGGTCATCCATTAGACAAACCACGTGCTCGTTAAGGTCTGGCACGGAATAAAACTTATCCTGCAGGGTTTTCTGCTGCAGCACTGGCAGCCAGGGTGAAATTAAATTTTCCTGATCTGCAAACTTTACCCGCACCCGGCAGGTGGTAGGGTCAACGTTGGTCACTACACCAAACTTAAGCATGGCTCATAACCTCCACATCATTGCTGTAACCATCAGACCGGCTTATAGTGTGTTTACTGGTTCTTATTTGGTAACTTCCTGACAGCTTGCCAAAGCCGGTTAAATCAACATTATTGCCGGATACAAGGCGCGGGTCGCCAATGACCGTGAAGTTTCCTTCCACCTGGCGGATATTAGCCTTTTGC
>DYZU01000110.1 GCA_022735835.1 Thermincola sp.
TCAGACTCGCCCTTGCGGAACATACCCGGCCCTTCCCTTCATTGTCCGCAAGAACTTATCTTTGACTTTTGGGACAGCCCCTATTTCATACTATTAATGATCTGAGAATTACGGCTGACAGGCGCCGACAGGTCCATATGCCCGGCCAGGGTATCTATTTTCTGACCTTCTACCAGAATTTCGACTTTTTCAACTGTAGGGAACTGGGTCAGCGTATTGACAAGAGAGTATACCGTCAGTATTTCGCCACTTGACCCACCCCAGTGGTTATCCCTGAACTCCTTGCTGAGGTCTACCGTACAAAGGCCGTTTTCAATATTAATGTCCAGCAGTTTGGTCCCTTCCGGGATTGTTCCGGAGAGGCCTTTTCCCTCAGGTCCCTTGATTAATTCCTGGACCGTAGCCCTGGCCAAGCCCGGCACCAGAGGAACTTCCCTTTTTTCCGCGATTAGGTAATCTCCGTTCTGGTCAGAAAAGTACAGCACTACACTTACTTTTTTCTGCTTCTGGTCCTGTTCCCTGCTGTTAGCTACAGCCGTGGAATCCTGCTGGCCTTGACTGCCGGCGATGGTATCGGCAGCAGCTTGTCCTTTATCCTCTGCCGCCGTTTTTGCAGTGTCGGGTTTTTTCCCTGTCACCATCCGGTACTGCGTTTCTTTCAGCTTCTCCCAGGAAAACTTCTCCACTTCACTGCAGCCCGCCGACACTCCCAGCAAAACCACGATTCCCAAAACCGCCAAAATCTTCTTCCCGCTCACCTTATACATTTTCACTGCTTGTCCCTCCCTGAAAAATTTGTTTAATGTTTGTCCTTCACTAAACTATATTAGGGGGGACAAGTTTATATGCCAGTTTTTTAAATATTTTTTAGTACCACCGCACCAGAACAAGGAAATACAGCCCCAGGAGAATCAGGATCACCCCGCTGGCCAAAGTAATGTAACGGGAGAATTTCTGAAATCTGGGCAACTGCTTTACCAATGCGGTAAAAGTCCCCGCAATGATCAGGGGGAGGCCGTGGCCCAGGCCGTAGACGAAGAGCAGGGCGGCTCCGTAATAAAAATTCCCGGTGGAAGCCACGTAGGCAATTATTACGGCCAACACCGGCGTCGCACAGGGGGAAGCCACCAGGCCGAACATCATTCCTATCAAAAACGACGGAAGAAGCCCCCCTTTTCTTACCGGCAGCCTTTTCAGGGTAGGAAACCTGATATTTATGACACCCAGCAGCTGCAGGCCCATAATAACGGCGACAGCCGCCAGTATATAGTACCAGATATCTCCGATCTGCCCGAATATTTTGCCCAGCATTACGGCAACCACGCCAAATACGGCAAATGTGACAGAGAGGCCCAGAACAAAAAACAGGGACAATGTAAATCCCTTGAATTTGGATTTTTCACCCTGGCCGCTGTAGCCGCCGATATACCCGACAATTACCGGGATCATCGTTAAAATGCAGGGGCTGACGCTGGTCAGAACACCTCCGGCATATACCGCTATAAAGGCGGCAGGTGAAAAACTGCCCACGGCTTCGGGCAGTATTTTGGCAAAAAAATTTTGCAGCATATAAAGTTCCCTTTCGTAAAGCTATTTGCCGCCTAAGGCGCGGGAAATGTAAGAATCCAGCTTTTCCAGGGGCTGGACCCCCACCTCGGAGTGCAAGATCTGACCCTTTCCGTCCAGAATAAAAACGGCAGGAATAGAGTAAACTTCATACTCGGCCGCGACTCTATTCCCTTCCGGGTTCGTTACATCGGCGATGATGAACTCCACGTCTTTTTCGTACTTCTCTTCCAGAGCCAGCACCACTGGCTCCATCTGCCGGCAGGCAAGTCACGTGACGGCATAGAATTCCAAAAATACAGGACGCCCCTTTTCTTTGGCTTCCTGCAATTTTTCAGCCGGATGAGGGGTAACGGCAAACTGCCGCCCGCTTTCGCTTTGTGCCCTATCACCGGGCTTCCCCGGTCCTTGCAGGCCGTCCCGGCCCGGTCCGGGGTCCAGGTAAGGAAGCACAAATATGGCCCCGACAGCCAACACGACCAGCGCCAGTATTACTGCCTTGACATTAATTCTCAAGGTCCCGCCCCCGTTTCAGTTAAACTAAGTCAAATTATATACTTATTATATCATCTATGATGCCTGTTCAAAATCCTAAAAATAATATTTATTTGAAAGCTAAAAAGAGAGCATTTCCATGCCCTCCTTTGATATCTGCCTGAATCGTTTAGGGATACAAAGTTTTGCACAAACTAAGAAAGAAATTGCGAGGTGATCAGAATGCGGGACGACACCAAAGAACAACTGGCTGCCATCAAGGAACGGATTGATAAAGCCAAGGATTCCCTGGAAAAAATCGGGAACTATGGTAAGCCGGAAACGCTGCAGATGGACAGAGTTGACGTTATCCCCCTGGGGCAATTCCCGGATGACAACGATGATCATGGAAATGACTGAATACTTTTTTATTCAACCGGGTCCGCCCTCCCTACCGGGTCGTCGACCACCGGTCCCAGGGATAAAAGATTTCCGGAAAGGATCAATAAAATCAAAATGAGAAATAACACAAAAGCAGAGCTCAAGTTCAGGGTAATGGGCCCCGAAACCGTGTGAACAGTGATTCCTTTTCCGTGTTTACTCGGCAGCAAAAACATTTTACTCACGGCCTCTATCGCCTGCTGCCCGGGTTGGCTTGCTAAAAGGTTAATCAGGCTTAACATCCCATCCGTAAAATTTTGGCCTTTTATACCCAAATACGGTTTTATCCCCTGGAGTAACGGGACCAGGTGGGGGCTAAATGGAACAAAACTCATTTTTTCGCCTCCAATGGTACATCTTCTCTCACTTAATTCTATGCCGAAGTTCAAGCAAGTGTGCCATTTGACCCGAAATAAAAGAGGTGGTCTCAAAGGAAAACAGCAGGGGGCTGCTCCTTTTTGACACCCCCTGCTGCCGAGGTTTTACCACCAGCCGCCGCCGTCACCGAGTCCCCAGAAAATGAGGATCAGGATCAGGAAGAGGATGAAAGCAATCGGCGGGAAAAAGCCGAATTCTTGAGATTTAACATCTGCCATTATAAAAACCCTCCTTTACACTTAGTTTACACTTAGTGGCCTTTAGAATTATCAACCCGTCTCACCCGGAAATCGTCTGTGCGGGGTTATTCCGGTCTTTTACCACCAGCCGCCGCCATCTCCCAATCCCCAGAAGATGAGAATTAATACAAGGAAGAGGACAAAAGCCAGCGGGGGAAAGAATGGGAAAAATTCCTGGGATTTAGCATCTGCCATTGGAAACCCTCCTTTGCATTAGGATTAAACTTTAGTTTTATCGCCTAACCGGCTCTCACTAAATATTATGTGAAAACCCTTGGAAGTGTGCATTTGGAATACAGGAAAAATTAAGCCCACCCGGTGACTGTTCCGGGTGGGTTACCGCCGGTGTTTTACCACCAGCCGGCGCCGTCGCCGAGTCCCCAGAAGAGGAGAATCAATACGAGGAAAAGGATAAAAGCCAAGGGGGGATAAAAACCCCATCCGCCGCATCCGTTAGCCATTCCGAAACCTCCTTTGCCACAATATTTTTGAGGACTTCACCTGGAAAACCAGGGTCCGCTTTTACCTAATACTATGTTTCAACACCCGGATGTGTGCCTGTATAACAAACTCAACAGGGCTGTCCCAAAAGTAACTAGGGTTTGTTGACAAAGTACTCTGTCCAACTAACCTCAGTTTTCGCGAAACCTTGGGTTTCACCGCCAA
>DYZU01000111.1 GCA_022735835.1 Thermincola sp.
GTTTTGCGTTGTAAGCATTTTTGGTCCCGACAAGGCAACGCAAATGCTTTTCAAATCCGTAGGCCTCGTCCAGACGGGCATTTTCCCTTTCCACGGCGGTGCGCTTCTTGTAGGTTTTTTCCCATTTGTAGCTGGACCGCGCCAACGGGGTGAACCCGCCCGAAGTCCGGCAACAGTGTGCTTATGTCGTCCACCAATAACCTGAATATTTCTTCCACTCCGTCGGCGTGCTGCATCAGTTTCACCAAGATGCGTGATAGTGATGGTTATAAAGAGATTTGGGCGGCTTTAGGGGAAGGTGATGAGGTAAAGGTACAGGCGCTACTGACTAAGGTAGGCAAAGCTGCGGCGAGTCCGGCGCGGAAGAAGGCGGTGCGGGATTGCCGGCGTTACATCCGGCAGAACTGGGAGGGGATAATGGCTTACCGCCGCTATTCGGAGGCGGCGTTGGGGGTAAGTGCGGAGGCGCACGTAAGTCATCTTTTCTCGGCGCGGTTATCGTCGCGGCCGATGGCCTGGAGTACTCGCGGGGTAGACCGGATGGCGCGGTTGCGGGTAACGAAGGCGAATGGTGTTTCCTTGCGGGAGCAGTATGTAGCCCGATGGCGGGCGGGCCTGAAGCCTCTGAAAGATCGATAAGGTTGCCATTGCGGAAGAGCGGCAGAGGCTGAGGAAGGTGTCGGGTGAGGTATTCGATAATCTTCCTGCGCTGCGGGGTCCGGTGACACCACTGACCAAGGCTCTCACAGCGCTGAGCCGAAATTTTTCGCTGGTCTGGTAGCTCGTTCCGCTCCAAGGTCGGTGAGGTTTCGAGATTCCTACAGTGGGTTGACACGATCCGCCCCCCCCGGAAACACTTCCCAAACTGCTCTCGGGAGTGGTAAAATCGATTTATAAAATTACCGCCGGGAGGGTCCCGCCCGTGGAGAAAGTCCTGCAGCAGATTCTTGGGAAATTAAATGAATTAAGCCAAGGCCAAGAAGCTTTACAAAAAGGCCAGGAAGCCCAAGGCCAGCGGCTGGAACGTTTGGAGAAAGGCCAAAACGAATTGCGTTCTTCGCTTCATCAGGTTCAGGAAAATCTACAAAGTCAGATCGCTAAACTGGAGATCCGGCTTGAGACTGAGGCCTTCGAGAAGATCGGGGCCCTCTTTGACGGCTTCCAACTCCACCGGGAGATCCTCGAACGGATCGAAAAGAAGCTTGAGGCCCATGATGAGCGGCTTGATTCTCATGGTGATGAGATAGTCTTACTTCGTAGCAAGAAGAAATAGCTGCCCCCCCCCGCCCGACCACCCATATCCAAATATGACGGAACTGCCTTTCATCCTTAAAGGGATGATGACTGCCCGGGAGGGGAAATGGCGGTGGAAATCGGTGCGGCAGGTATTGTCGTGTCTAATCACGACCACGTTCACACGAACGGAAGGTAGACCTACATGCATAAGCTTTCACAAAAAATTGCCGATGTGGCAAGGAAGTAGGGTGGTGGCCTGCGGTACAGATGCTGTACGAGCACTGGAAAGTGCTGCCCTGAAAGAATTCAGACCAGGTTCTGGGTGGACAGACCTGTTTATTACGCCTGGTTACCGGTTCCAGGTGGTGGACCGAA
>DYZU01000112.1 GCA_022735835.1 Thermincola sp.
ACAGTTGGTTAGGAACATAGCGGCCAGGGTTAACTGCCCTCCGCCCAAGCTCCTGGTAGTCAACGCCTACTACCCTTCACCCTTTGTCCTCGGATTTTTTAACCCCATGCTGGTACTCCCCCTGCATCTGGCCGAAAACCTCAACGAAGGTGAACTGGAAGCGCTGTTAGCTCATGAAGTGGCTCATATTGCCCGCTGGGATAACCTGTATATTTGGCAGGCGGTTCTTTTCAGGGATATCATGTTTTTCAACCCGGTGGTCCTTTTTATTTATCACTTCCTATTAAAAGAGAAGGAAAAGAACTGTGACGACCTGGCTATAAGCATTACCGGCAAACCCGTCTTGTTCTCGGAAATGCTTCTGAAGGTTTATAACTTGATGAAAGAAAAGGCCGTTACCAGGAACATCCTGGCCAATTCCAATTTGCAAAGCCTGGTGGGTTCCACTTCTCTTTTCAGCGAGCGGGTGGAAAGGATAATTCGCCTTCCCAAAGACTATTTTGTGGTGACCCCTGCCAGGCAGGTAATCTATTACATTAAAGTTGCCATCGTTGTCAGTGTTACCGTGGCCTTGTTCAGTATTAATATGTTTGGCTAGTGGAATTGACCGGCCCAAATCAGGCCAGGCGGAACAAAAGGCTTCGGCCAGGGCCGGACCCCGGTGAATACGGTAGAAATAAAAAATGGCAGTAATGAAGATTTCATTTTATTAATGCCAAATAACCCCATTGGGGTCTTTATTTTTGAATATCCAAAAGAACTCAGAAAAGTCCCGTTAATTGTGACAATATTCACTTCAATAAATTTTTAAACATGAGAAGGAATTTAGAATTTTCTGTCGAAATGCTCTTATAACTGTGTTATAGACACCAAATAAAAAAAGTTATCGACGGAAGGATTTAAGCTCTTTATGTAGAAAGATTTAAAAAGTGTGAATTTTTTGAAAACCCCAATAATAAATTTACCTTAGGCTCGCCAACAAAACAAAGGGGGTGTTGTTGGCCCCGTTAGAGTTTTGCCTGATGGGTTATATTTGCAACAGGAATGGTAGACGAGTCGCAGTAATTTACTAAAAAAATGAGGTGAAATGAATGAAGATTGCAATTTCAGGAAAGGGTGGCGTGGGAAAAACCACTGTTTCGGCCACGCTGGCGAAACTGTTTGAGGCTTCGCATAAAAATGTTTACGCGGTTGATGCCGATCCCGATGCTTGTTTGGCTGCAGCAGTAGGAATACCTGATGAACAAATCCGTAATTTAAAACCTTTGGTAGAGATGAAAGAGTTAATTGATGAAAAGAGCGGCGGGGGAGGAGCTTTTTTTTCCCTTAATCCTGATGTGGACGATATCCTTAAAGAATACAGCATCCCGTTGGGCAATATAAAGTTTTTGCGAATGGGCGGCATTAAACAGGGCGGTTCTGCTTGTTATTGCCGTGAAAACTCTTTTTTAAACGCTTTAGTCAGCGGGCTTCTGTGGGATAAGGACAGTGTTGTGATTCTGGACATGGGCGCCGGGATAGAACACCTTACCAGGGGCACCGCGCGAAGCGTTGATGTCATGCTGGTGGTGGTTGAACCCAGCAGGAACAGTGTGAATACGGCCCACCTGGTCAAACAGCTGGCCATCGACCTGGGGATAAAGAAGATAAAGTTTATTGGCAACAAGGTCAGAAACGATAAAGAGAGGGAATTTATCCGGAAAAACTTTGATGCTGACGAGATTCTGGGGTTTATTCCTTTTGACGAGGAAATATGGCAAAGCTCCATGGAAAGCGGTCCGGCCGCAGAACTGGGAGGAGAGCTTTTGAGGAGCATGAAGGAAATTCATGAAAAGTTGTTGCGGGAGGTGGATGGATAGAGGCTATATGTTTTAAGCGTTCAAAGATTGATTCGTTTCTTTTCCACACGGGCCTAAAAAGATAAAAAGCTCTGTTTAGAGCAGCCTGGTGAGAAAAAGAAATGGAGGCAGAAAACTATTATTAAGGAGGTTAAAGTTAATGCCAAGATTTAGAGACCCCAAACATACCCATTATCCGTCAGATGCTCCCAGAGTGTTTGACCCGAAAAACATTAAACGCGCCAGTGACCCTGCAGTATTGGAAATGATTGAAAAAACACAGGAAAAAGGCATCATTACCGCTTTTGACCGGGCTGTTGCCCAGCAGCCGCAGTGCCAGTTCGGCTATAAAGGTACCTGCTGCCGTTTCTGCATGATGGGCCCCTGCCGTGTTACTGCTGATACCGGGCCCAAGAGCAAAGGTATTTGCGGCGCTGACGCCTGGACCATTGCCGCCCGGAGTACCGGCACCATGCTGTTGACCGGTACGGGCGCACACTGTGAACATGCCCGGCATATTGCCGAAACCGTTTTGGAGGCTGCAGAGGGCAAGGCTCCCGATTATAAGATTACCGATACCAAGAAACTGCATAAAGTCGCTAAGCGCCAGGGTATTGCCACCGAAGGAAAATCTGATATCCAGATCGCCAAGGAACTGGCCGAGATGGCTCTTGATGACTTCCGCTTGCTCACTGGCGAAGGCGGCTGCAAGTTCTTCCTGAATACCGTCACCGAAGGCCGTGTTAAGAAGGCCGACGATTGCAACATAACTCCTAACGGTATCCAGTCAGCTATGGCCGACCTGCTGGCCCAGGCTCACGTGGGTCAGGACAACGACCCTGTTAACATTACCTTCAGCGCACTCCGGGCCGCTTTGGCTGACTATACCGGAATGCATATCGGAACCGATTTCTCTGATATTCTGTTCGGAACCCCGACTCCGGTCCTTTCCGAAGCTAACCTGGGAGTAATTGATAAGGATAAAGTCAACATAATTTTGCATGGGCACAACCCGCTGCTCAGTGAAATGATCGTGGCTGCCGCCCGTGAGCTGGAAGATGAGGCTAAGGCAGCCGGCGCTGCCGGTATCCAGTTGGCCGGTATCTGCTGTACCGGTAACGAAGTCCTGATGCGCCAGGGCGTACCTATCGCCACCGGTTTCAGTTCCCAGGAAATGGCCATTGCTACCGGCGCCATTGATGCTATGGTAGTGGACGTACAGTGCATTATGCCCGGTCTGACCACCGTGGCTAAGTGCTTCCATACCAAGATTGTGACTACCCAGCCGATTGCTAAGCTACCGGGAACAATGCATGTTCCGTTTAATGTTGACACCGCTATGGAAGACGCTAAAGAGATTGTTCGTCTGGCCATTGCTTCTTATAAAGAGCGGGATAACAGCCAGGTATATATCCCGGGCCTCAAGTATAAAGCCGCTGCAGGCTTCAGCCTGGAGGCAATTTATGAGCTTTTTGCCACCGTAAATCCTGACGCTCCGGTGAAAGTGCTGACCGATGCCATCGAATCCGGCCAGTTGAAGGGTGTGGCCCTGTTTGCCGGGTGCAACAACCTGAAAGGCGTACAGGACGAAAACCATATCGGTATTATCAAGGAAATGCTGAAAAACGACGTATTTGTAATCTCTACCGGATGTGCCGCTCAATCGGCCGCAAGATTTGGCGTTCTTGACCCGGATAAGAGAGACGAATTCTGTGGCGAAGGCCTGAAAGCATTCCTCAGCCAGTTTGATAACAAAGGCGGACTCAAAGGAAAGCTGCCGGCTGTTCTCCATATGGGTTCCTGTGTTGACAACACCCGGGCTTCTGACCTCCTGATGGATATGGCCAACCAGATGGGTGTAGATACTCCGAAGGTTCCTTTTGTTGCTTCCGCTCCGGAGGCTATGAGCGGTAAGGCTGTTGCTATCGGCTGCTGGGCCGTAACCCTTGGCCTGCCGACCCATGTTGGTGTACTGCCTCCGGTAGAGGGCAGCGACCTCTTCTTCAGTATTGCTACCCAGATTGCCAGTGACGTTTACGGCGGATACTTCATCTTTGAGGTTGACCATAAAGTTGCTGCCGAGAAACTCCTCAGCGCACTGGAATACAGGACCTGGAAACTCGGTGTCCACAGGAAGGCAGCCGAGAAGTTTGAAACCGGTCTGTGCCAGAACTATTAATCCATATCCCGAAATTCGAAAGGAGGAACAAGAATGTCAGAAGAACTCAACTTTGATAAAATATATGCCGATGCGGAAAAAGCGATGGAAGGCAAAGAACCAATAAAACTGTACAGAAGGGCTTATAAAGGTGCCATCACTGCCGTAAGCTACGCAGAAATCCTGCTAAACCGGGCTATTCAGAAATACGGTAAGGATAAGCAGGTCGGATATCCCGATACCGCTTATTTCGTTCCGGTTATCCGGTGCATGAGCGGTGAAGAGGTAAGGACACTGGGTGATATGGTCCCCATCCTGAACAGGATGCGCAACCAAATCACCGAAGCTCTCACCTTTGAGCAGTACAGGCTGAACGGGGAAGCCACATGGTACGCCGCCGACATTATCGAAGTGCTCCGCTACATCGATTATGACCCGGCCAAACCGCTTCATGTCGCTCCCTGGACCGGATTCCTCGGCGACCCGATTGTACGTTCCTACGGTATCAAGATGGTTGACTGGACCATCCCCGGGGAGGCTGTTATCGTCGGCCGGGCCAGGGACAGCAAGCTGGCCAAGAAAATCGTAGATGACATGATGGGTAAAGGCTTGATGCTCTTCCTCTGTGACGAGATTATCGAGCAGCTGCTGGAGGAAAATGTTAAGCTTGGTGTTGACTATATCGCCTTCCCGCTGGGCAACTTTACCCAGGTTGTTCATGCCGCCAACTATGCCCTCCGGGCCGGGATGATGTTCGGTGGCATCAAGCCGGGCCTCCGCGATGCCCAAAGAGATTACCAGCGCCGCCGGGTGCTTGCATTTATCCTGTACCTTGGCGAGCATGACTTTGTTAAGGATGCTGCCTGCGCGGGCGCTATCTGGACCGGTTTCCCGGTTATCACCGACCAGGAGCTGGCCGAGGATGAGCAGATTCCCGACTGGTTCATTTCCTGCCCTGACTATGACAAGATCGTTCAGGTTGCCCTGGAAGTACGGGGTATCAAACTCACCAACATCGAAATCGATATCCCCATCAACCATGGTCCCGCCTTCGAAGGTGAAACCGTACGGAAGGGCGACATGTTCGTCGAGTTCGGCGGCGGCCGCACTCCCGGTTTCGAACTGGTGGAGATGGCCGGCGATGATATCGAGGACGGCAAGATCAACTTGATCGGTCCGGACCTTGACAGCCTTCCGGAAGAAGGGGGCAAGCTGCCTATCGGTATCCATGTCAAGATTTACGGCCGGAAGATGCAGTCCGACTTCGAACCTGTCCTGGAACGCCGGATCCATTACTTTACCAACTACGGCGAAGGTCTGTGGCACGTTGCCCAGCGCGATCTCTGCTGGCTGCGGTTCACCAAAGACGCGGTGGCCAAAGGGTTCCGCATGGAACACCTGGGCAGGCTGCTTTATGCCAAGTTTAAGGCTGAATTCCCGGCCATCGTTGACCGGGTGGAAATCGACCTTATCACGGACGAGGAAGAGGTTCTCAAGCGCCGCGAGCATGCCCGCGAGAAATACGCTGCCCGTGACGCCCGTCTCCGCGAGCTCACCGACGAAGGCGTGGAAGAATTCTATTCCTGCACGCTCTGCCAGTCCTTCGCCCCGACCCACGTATGCGTGGTCGCTCCCGAGCGCGTCGGCCTTTGCGGCGCCGTAAGCTGGCTTGACGCCAAAGCCGCTTATGAGATTAACCCCCTCGGCGCTAACCAGCCGATTCCCAAGGGCGAATGCCTCGACGAGGTTAAGGGAGAGTGGAAGTCCTTCAATGACTTCATTTACCAGAATTCGCAGCGGACAACCGAAAGGGTCAAGTTCTATACCCTCATGGAAGACCCGATGACCTCCTGCGGTTGCTTCGAGGTTATTATGACAGTGGTTCCGGAGTGCAATGGCGTAATGGTTGTCAACCGTGAGCATTCAGGTATGACTCCTTGCGGGATGAACTTCTCCACCCTGGCCGGCAGCTGCGGCGGCGGGGCCCAGATGCCCGGATTCATGGGTATCGGTAAAGCCTATTTCGGCTCCCGGAAGTTTATCAAGGCTGACGGCGGTTTGGCACGTCTAGTATGGATGCCGAAATCTCTCAAGGAATCTCTCCGTTCCATCCTGGAAGAAAGGGCAGAAGAGGAAGGCCTCGGCAAGGATTTCGTTGACAAGATTGCCGACGAAACCGTTGGCGTAACCGGCGAGGAAATACTTCCGTTCCTGGAGGAAAAAGGCCATCCTGCCCTGACCATGGATCCGATGATGTAATTCAGTCCAGCCCCGGTGTAGCTATTGATTGATGTAGCCGTCACTGACGGCTACGTCAATCAAATTTATTTAAAAAATACCAATTACATAAGGGAAAGGAGATTGGAGAATGGGTTTAACAGGTTTAGAGATTTTCAAACAACTGCCCAAAAAGAACTGTAAAGAATGTGGTCAGCCAACATGTCTGGCATTTGCCATGCAGCTGGCTGCAGGTAAGGCGAGCCTGGATGCTTGTCCTTACGTAAGTGATGCCGCCCGTGAGGCATTGGATGCTGCTTCCGCACCTCCGGTAGCTCTGGTTAAAATCGGCGCCGGAGAAAAAGCATTCCAAATTGGAAATGAGACCGTACTCTTCCGTCATGATAAGAGATTTGAGCATCCGACAGGTATTGCCATTCAGGTTAGCGATACCGAGGATGTAAAAGCTAAGGTAGAAAAAATAAACAAGCTGGTATTTGACCGGGTGGGCCAGGTTCACGAGGTAAACATGGTTGCGGTAGCCAACGATTCCGGAGACGCCGCCAAGTTTGCCGATGCCGTTAAAACAGCCCAGGACAATACCGCTTATCCTTTATTGCTTATTTCCGGCGACGCCGGCGCTATGGAAAAGGCCCTCGAAATAGCAGGGGCCAACAAACCGGTAGTGTATGCCGCCGACGCCAATAATTATGAGGCTATGGTTGCTCTTGCCAAGAAATATGAAGCTCCTCTCGTGGTTAAAGGTTCCGACCTGAACAACCTGGCTGACCTGGTTGAGAAAGTGGTTGCTCTCGGATATAAGAACCTGATCCTGGATTCCGGCGCCCGTGAACTTTCCAAAGTTGTTGCCGACCAAACCCAGATCAGGAGGCAGGCTCTCAAGCTGTTCCGCCCGTTCGGGTACCCGACCATTGCATTTGCCAACAACGATGATCCCATTATGGAATCTATGTATGCCAGCACATACGTGGCCAAATATGCCGGTATCGTGGTTATGAACAGCGCCGAACCACAGCACATTCTGCCGGTAATTACCCTGCGTCTCAATGTTTACACTGACCCGCAGAAGCCGATTGCCGTCGAGTCCAAGATTTACGAGCTTCTTAACCCGGGTCCGGATGCTCCGGTCCTTGTCACCACCAACTTCTCTCTCAGTTACTTCTGTGTGGCCGGTGATACCGAAGCTTCCCGGGTACCTGCTTACATTATCCCCGTTGATACCGACGGTATTTCCGTACTTACCGCCTGGGCTGCAGGCAAATTCACCCCGGAAACCATCGCTGACACTGTTAAGAAACTCGGCATTTTGGAAAAAGTCAACCACAACTCCATTATTATCCCTGGCGGCGTAGCCGTTCTGAGCGGAAAAACTGCCGAGCTTCTCGGATGCGAAGTAATTGTCGGACCTCGCGAGTCTGCCGGTATTCCTTCCTTCTTCAAGCAAAGATGGTTAAACAAGTAGTTTAATTTTAAATGTAAAACAATTGTGAATTTACGAAAGGAGCGGGAGAAATGGCTGTTACTATAGCTAAGGAAAGATGGACCAGTAAAGTTGCCGAAATGACTTTAGGTCCTAAGGGTTTAAAAGTCGGAGGGGAATCCACTTTACCCTTCCTACATTTCGAAGGTGAAATGCCGAACCGTCCTGTTACGGCTTTGGAAGTTTTTGACATGGAACCTCAAGATTGGCCTGACATATTGAAAGAGCCTTTTGCTGATGTACTCAATGACCCCGTGGCATGGGCCAAGAAGGTTGTTGAATACGGAGCCGACATGGTTGCCCTGCGTCTGATGAGCGCTCACCCGGACTGGAAAGACGCTTCTGCCGACGAGGTTGCCAAAACGGCCAAAGCAGTGGCTGAGGCCATAGATGTTCCTTTGATAGTCCTGGGCTGCGGTGTGGAGGAAAAAGACGGTCAAATCCTGCCTGTGGTTGCTGAGGCCCTGGAAGGCAAGAAGTGCCTTATCGGCTGTGCGACCGCGGATAACTACAAGTCCATAACCGCTGCTGTCAATGGTTACGGGCACAGTGTTATTGCTTCCTCACCGCTGGATATCAACCTCTGCAAGCAGTTAAACATCCTGATTACTGAAATGGGTCTCCCGTTAGACCGCATCGCTTTCGACCCTCTGGTTGGCGCTCTCGGTTACGGGATTGAGTATGCTTATTCCATTATGGAGCGGGCACGCATGGGCGCCCTGACCGGTGACAAGATGCTGGCCACCCCGATCGTTTGCTTTGTCGGGATGGAAGCCTGGAAGGCCAAGGAAGCAAAAGATCCCGATGTGCCCGAGTGGGGTCCGCAAGCTGACCGCGCTATCCTGTGGGAGACTACAACCGCCACAACTTTTGCCATTGCCGGCGGGACCATCTTTATCCTGCGTCACCCCGAATCGATGAAGAGGTTCAATGCCTTTATCGATGAAGCAATGAAACCAAACGCTTATTAAAAATTGAAAAGGGAGGTTAGTTAATTTAATGTTTGAAATTATTGGTGAAAGAATTAACGGTCTTTTCCTCGATATCCGCGAGGCTATCGCCAACAAAGACCCCAAGCCCATCCGTGACTGGGCTGTCAAACAAGCCGAGAAGGGCGCATACTGGCTGGACATAAATACCGGACCTATCGCCAGCAAGGAAGAGCAGGCCGAAATTATGGCCTGGCTGGTCAAGACTGCCCAGGAAGCGGTAGACCTGCCCTGCTGCATTGACACTACTAACCCTTTGGCCATGGAAGCGGGACTCAAGGTGCATAAGGGCAAAGCCATGATTAACTCCACTACTGCCGAACAGGCGAAAATGGATATTTTCCTGCCAATGGCCGCTAATTACGGCGCTGCGATCGTCGGTCTGGCCATGAACGAAAAGGGTGTTCCCAAGAGCGCTGAAGACAGGACCGCTCTGGCTATGGAACTGGTTGCCAATGCTGACGCATACGGCATTTCCCCGGTAGACCTTTATATTGACCCGCTGGTGCTTCCGGTGAACGTTGCGCAGGAACACGGGCCGGAGTGCCTGGAAGCCCTGCGGCAGGTTAAGCTCCTGTCCAACCCGGCTCCCAAGACCACAGTTGGCTTAAGCAACATTTCCCAGAAGGCTCCCAACCGCCCGCTGATCAACAGGACATTCCTGGCCATGGCTATGGTTTGCGGTTTGGATTCAGCTGTTATGGACGCGTGTGATGACGACCTGGTGGATACCGCTGCTACGGCCAGTATCATCCTGAACCAGTCCATTTACTGTGATTCCTATCTCAAGACCTTTAGACAAAAGTAATCCGCGGATAGAGTTATTTATGTTGCTGGAGGAGAGCTTCCACACGGAGGCTCTCCCAATTAACTTCTCTCTGTAGGAGGAGACCAGATGGAAAATAATACTAGAGTAGGCGTCTTTTTCTGTAGTTGCAGCGGCAAAATTACAGAAAAAGTGGATTATGGACCGATAACCTCCGAAATCAAAAAATTCCCCCGAGTTGAGTATGTCAGAGAGAGTCAAAACCTCTGTGCTCATCTCGAAGGAGAGCTGATCTGCAAAGAGATTACCAAGAACCAACTGAACCGGGTAGTTGTTGTCGGTTGTGCCAGAGCCAGGGAAGAGGGTTTCTTCAAAGAAGTTCTGGAAAAGGCCGGGCTTAACACGCACTTGCTGTCAATGGTTAACCTCCTTGAAGAATGCTGCCTCGTGCATGAAAAAAGCGACCTGGCGGCAGCCAAAGCTTTAGAGCTAACCAGGATGGGAGTTGCCAGGGCCATTAATCTCGAAGAGGTTTCTTATGGTGAAGTTCCGGTTAACCGCACCGTGCTGGTTATCGGCGGCGGTCTGGCCGGTATGGAAACAGCGCTGGAAACAGCGGCCAGGGGGTTTAAGGTCATCCTGGTGGAAAAAGAAGGGAAGCTGGGCGGCAGGCTGGCCAGGGTAAACTCGATTATCGGGGTTAACCGTAATCCGGCCGATTTACTGCAAGAAAAAATAAATGCGGTAACTTCAAACCCGGCCATAGATGTCAGGACTAACACCAAGCTCGCCGATTTGGAC
>DYZU01000113.1 GCA_022735835.1 Thermincola sp.
AATTGCCTATATTAATGGAGAAGCGGTAACCAAAGGTGAACTGTCTTTTTGGCAACTAATGGTTGAGTTTGGAAACCGGTTAGGCGGTATTGAGGAACCAACCGATGTCAAAACCGTGTTCTACGAACATATAGTACCTAGTAAGGCAATGATAGCTATGGCGAAGAAAGAGGGTCCGTGGCCTACCGACCAGGAAACACGTGAACACATTGCTCAGGTGCGTCAAGAATTTGAGCTTCTGGATGAAGCAAAAGAACAGCTTCGAAGCTATCTCGCAGGCTTGGGCATATCGGAGAAAGAATATTTTGAGGATTACGCTTTTGAGTATTATCGCCAAGCCCTAGCAATGGGTAAGTACCGGGAAAAGATCGCCGACCAATTTGACGGAAAACCGCCGGGCGAAGTAATACGGCTAGTGGAGGCCCACATAGAGAATTTGAAAGAGCAAGCGAAAGTGGAGGTAGTTCATCCTTTGTTACAGTGATAAACCGGGACAACCGATTTATGAATGGGCGGTGGCGGTGCCTACTTATAAGCCAAATCTCCGGGTTCATATCCGGGGACTTTTTGTCTTGAAGAAAAGACAGGTGTAACGTCTGAAGACCTCGTTTCAAAAGGCGCAGGACAGCAGCGGCCATGTCCTCTCTGTCCACGACGGTCTATACGGAAAAACAGCGCAAGGAGGTGGCATTTGCAGCAACAGCGGCAGCTTGAAACCAAGCGGTAAAGCTGTCCACAAAACCGGGGCAACTCCAAAATCCAAACGGGATGAGATAGTCGGCGATGAACACTGCCAGGATGCCCCATGGACATTTGGCATTTACAAAAAAGGACTGCTGACGAGGGTGGTCAGCAGTCCGGCAGGAATTTTTCAGTCTGGTCTAAGATCTTAGTCTTCACCTTCTGTGCCTCGCCGATATTGATCGACAAAGACCAGAATCCAAGCTGACGCGCATAATAACGCATGCGTAACAGGAGCGGTTTTTGCTACGGTTGCGTTTCTTGAGGCCGGAATTAACGAGATATTCTTAGACGCTTCTGATAGAGTCGAACACGGCGAGATTACCAAATTGCAGCCGGATGTCGTAGAACGTTTGGCTAACACTTGGGCTTACGGTGGTGTTGACCGATTACAGATAAGCACACTGTTGCCGGACTTCGGGCGGGTTTTGGCCTTGGACAGCAAAGCCGTCGGCAGCTTGGCCCGGGGCAAGAGGCGGGATGAAGAAGGAAAGACGCAGCCCTTTGGCAGAGCGGTATAGTCTATATACTCCATTTACCCCAATATTAGGTTGCTGG
>DYZU01000114.1 GCA_022735835.1 Thermincola sp.
ACCCTGACAGTAGATTTTGAAATGGGTATTCCGATGCTGGCCGGTTTGCTGAACCCCATTCTGAAGAAAAAGGTGAAAAGCAACAGTGAGGCCATGTTGCTGGCTATCAAGGAACAGGTTGAAAAGACGGGATAACTGTCCGGAGGGCTTATGAGATCAACAAGGGTTCTGCACGTGATCAGGCCTGCCGAAGGCGGGATGAAGGGTCATCTTGCCTCCCTGGCCGCGGGTCTGCGGGAAAAGGGGTACGATATCGAAGTTGCCTGTCCGGGAGATACGGCCCTGGCCAGGGAATTAAAGGAAGCCGGGTTTACTGTTCATCCCGTCAACCTGGTTGGCCCGCTTAGTCCCGCCAACGACATGGTATGTGTCTGGCAGCTCAGGGGTATTATTCGCCGAGGAAGTTACCACATAGTACATTTCCATGGTTCGAAGGCAGGTCTGGTGGGAAGAATTGCGGCAGTTCTGGCCGGGTTTCCGAACACGGTGCTGACAGTTCATAATTTTATCGTTTATGAAGAAGTGCCGGCAGTCAAAAAGGTGTTGTACCGGTGCGGGGAACGGGTCTTAAGCCGTTTCACGTCAAAAATAATTACCGTTTCCGAGGCCTTAAAAAACGACTTAATTCAAAATTACAAAATTAATTCGCAGAAAATCATTTCCATTTATAACGGAATTGATACCTCAAAATACCTCCGGGATATGGACAGGACTGCTGCCAGAACCAAGTTCGGCATTAAACCGGATACCGCGGTTGTTGGCACAGTGGCCAGGATGGCGCCCCAGAAAGGCCTGAATTTCCTGATTGAAGCAATTCCCCTGATAAACGCAAAGATATGTCAGATGGATAAACCGCGAAATGTCACTTACATTATCGCCGGCGACGGGCCCCTGCGCCCGGAACTGGAGAGCCAGGCCGCCAGGTTGGGGGTTGACGATACCGTGATTTTCCCGGGATTTGTGGAAGAGATCCGGGAACTGTTTGCCTGCCTGGATATTTTTGTCATACCTTCAATTGCCGAGGGGTTATCGATAACAACAATAGAGGCAATGGCCGCGGGCTTGCCTGTAATTGCATCTCAGGTGGGAGGTCTGCCTGAACTGGTCAAGGACGGCGAGACCGGTTTCTTAGTGGAACCAAGAAATCCGGAAAAACTGGCTGAAGCGGTCCTGCGATTGCTGGGGGACCGCGATAAATGCGAACTTTTCGGGCAGAATGCCAGGAGTTTTGCCGGCGTGAGGTTTAATACCGAGGCAATGATAGACCGGACGTCCCGGGTTTATAAAGCTATATTGAGGAACAGTTCCCGGGTTTAAAGCGCTCCGCCGGGTAACGTACAGAATATCAAGGGGTTGGCGATATTGGCAAAAACCGTCAGATTTACGGGTCTGGTAACAGGCCTGGTGATAATATGTTTTATGCTGGCCGGGACGGCAGGCCTGGTAGGCGCCCCCGGTTTACCGGCTTTTGCGTCTGCGGAAAACAACCGCCCTGAGTATGGGCAGGTTGTTTTGGTCATTATTGACCGCATTACCCTGGATGATTTGCTGGAAGCAGATGCCCCGGCGCTCAAGAACATGGCCTTAAACGGGGTTCTTGGTTTAATGACGACAAGCCCCGCGGCAGGTTACCCCAGAGTTCCGGAGAACACATACACTACTATCGGCGCCGGTGCGAGGGTCCAGGGAGGCAGTTCGGCTGTTCTGGGGTTTAATTCCCTTGAGAAATATGAGAACGACACTGCCCTGGACGCTTATTTCAGGCGTATGGGAATAAATGCCGGTGAGGCGGAGGTTGTGCACCTGGGAATTGCCGAAATGGAAAGAGCTAATGCGGGCCTCAAGTATGAATTTACTCTCGGCGCAATAGGTACGGCGTTACACCAATATGGGTTTACGACCGCTGTCATCGGCAATGCCGACATACCCGGCGCTGTGCCTGCCGACAAGAAAACATACCGCCAGGCTGTGGCCATTGCCATGGATAAACACGGGAAGGTAGACTTTGGAGATGTTTCGGCCCGTACTTATAAATTTGACCCCCAGAGTTTAGCCGGCGTAAGAACAGATTATGCCGCCTTAATGAGCAAATTTCTGAGTTTGCGGGCTCAAGCTGATTTCGTTGTCCTGGAAACAGGTGACACCTCCAGAATAGACAAGATGGGTTATATTTCCGGCAATGACGTGCTGCGGGAAAACAGGCGGAAGGCCCTGGCGGAAATTGACGATTTCCTCGGGCAACTTCTGGAACAGATTGACTTAAACAAGGATTTACTGATGATTGTTGCTCCCGAGCCTCCAACGGAAGCTATGGAAAGGGGTAATTTCCTGACACCTTTCGTGATGGCCGGGAGAGGAGTTTCCAAAGGGGTGGCCTGGTCCGGAACGACAAAACGGCACGGATTAATAACCAATATTGATATCGCCCCGGAAGTATTGGGATATTTTGGGCTTCCCGCCCTGATAGAAAAGGGGGACGCCCGGAATAATGTCCTTCTGGCGGGTCAGGTTATTGAAAGCAGGAAGTCCCGGAACCCTGTCGAAGTGATAAAAAAGTTGAATGAAGACACGGTATTCCTGTATAATGCCAGATACCCCCTGGTAAAAGGTTATATCAACGGCGCGCTGGCTGTTATTATTTTGGGCATTCTGGCGGTGATATTTGATAAGCCTGCCGGCAAGTACATGAAGCCGGCGCTGGTTGTTTTAACCGTTATCCCCGGAGTAATGCTTTGGGCGAACTACCTTCCCCATCCGTCAATAGGGGTTCTTGGCCTGGAAATTGCTGTTATTGTTGTTTCCGTTACTGCGCTGTTTACGTTTTTGGGCAGGAAAAAACCGTTAAATCCGTTTATCTTCAGTTCAGGATTAACAGTTCTCATGATTGCGGGCGATTTGCTTGCGGGGGCGCCGCTGGCCAGGACGTCACCTTTTAGTTACGACGCTATGATCGGAGCGCGGTTTTACGGGATAGGCAACGAATTCATGGGTGTTTTTATCGGGAGTACCATCGTTTTTGCCGGCCTGTCCTTTGACTCGTTCAAAGGCATTACGAAAGCCGATAAAACAGTAAAAACAGCAGCTATTCTGCTTTTTCTGGCGGTGACGTATGTTATCGCAGCGCCCAATTTGGGCGCTAATGTCGGTGGAACAATTGCCGCGGTGGCCGGTTTCGGCGTTTCGGCGCTGACCTTGGGCGGGGCCGAAATAAACAAAAAAACGGTTCTGGCCGTTTCAGCCATGATCATGATTGTGCTGGCAGGATTTGTGGCCTATGATTTATCCAGGGCAGTGGAAGTCCAGTCTCACCTTGGCCGGACCATTTCCCTGATCAGGGAACACGGGATATCAGAGGTGGCAGGGATCATCAGCAGGAAATGGGCGGTGAACTTTAAACTGATTAAAAAAACGACCTGGAGCTGGTTCTACTTCACCAGCCTTTTGGCAATACTTTACCTGGGCAGGATGCTGCCGAAAAAACTCGCAATGTTCCGACATGGTTACCCGTGGTTCAACAAATTGCTTACAGGCATTATTTTCGGAAGTGTTTTCGCCCTGGTTTTTAATGATTCGGGAATAGTGGCCGCCGCAACCATGATTACGTACGCGGTGGCGCCGTTCCTGACATGGTTAATCCCTGTACAGAGGAGGGTTGGCAAGTGAAAATCGGTATTCTCAGTGACACACACGGGTCGGTCAGGGCCTGGGAGGCTGCGGTCAATAACTTTTTCCGGGCCTGCGGGCTGATTATCCATGCCGGGGACGTGCTTTACCACGGGCCCCGTAATCCTTTGCCGGACGGGTATAACCCGCAGAAACTGGCGGAATTGATTAACGGCAGCCAAGTTCCTGTGGTTTTTGCCAGGGGCAACTGTGATGCTGAAATTGATTCGGTTTTGCTAAGGTTTCCGGTGCAATCACCTTATGCTGTTCTTCACCTCAACGGAAAGCTGGTTTTGGTTACTCACGGTCAGGACATGGATGCCGGGATTATGGCTGAACTGGCCGGAAGGTATCAAGCCGATCTGTGGATCAGCGGGCATACCCATGTTCCCGTGCTGGAAAAGAAAAATTCCACTGTGTTCCTAAATCCGGGCAGCTGTGCC
>DYZU01000115.1 GCA_022735835.1 Thermincola sp.
GGCGCAAATGCTGCACTATGGTCTTTTCGGCGATGTCGGCCTTTTCGCCGGTGATCCGCCGCACTTCCTGACCCGAGTCTCCGGTGCGCCGCTTCAATACCTTGGCGATCTCAAGCACCCGTTTCTTGATACTGCGCGTGCGGTCCCGAATGGCTGTACCGGTATCATCAGCGACACGAGGATGAATTATGACCTGGGCAATGCGCTCCCGCCGCTGCTCCAGGAAGTCGCGGTAATCCATCCGCTTCCAGTTTTCCGGCACGGCGTGCCAGCGGTACATCCGTGCCAGTTCTTCTTTGCCGAACCGTGCTTTCAGCGCCGGCAGGTACGCTTCCGGCGACTGATCAGTAATTTTGGCGTTGTTCCCCCATTCCACCAGTACATTGCAGCACCTGACTTGAAGAAGCGTGGACACGCGACGCACTCATAATGCATCGTTTAACAGTGGAGCCGAGGAGAAATGACATTGCAACACCAACCGAGCATCGAAGACTTTTTTGATTTTAGGAGCAAGAACAGTGATGGATCATTTTCCATGTACCAATGGACTGAGGATTCCAAAGATAGACTTTATATTGTTAACCAACATCGCAAGAAATTACTGCAGTTCATTGTAAAAGATGAGCCACATGCGAATAAACTGGCAACTTTTGCTCAGATAAAAATCATTCCTTACGCTGTTGAGCGTGCGAAGGTTTACAATGATCAACCTGGGGACCCTAGACTTTTCCGTATCCATAGCGAGCTTGAACTAACCTACCACGGTGGATTAAAAGAGAATCACATGCCAAAAATCCACCTGAAAATAGCTGCACCATCGAAAAGTCGTTATAGAACACTGGTTGACTGCAGTCTTTGCCTGGATAGTTCTATTCCGCGCCTCGTTCCACTTTGCTCATTCTTTCCAGGCTATGAATATAACAGACCATTGACCAAGAGAATCAGAAAGAAATCACATATGTTTAAAGCAGATTCAACTTATCCTGTACGTTTCGACTTTTATCTTTCAGGAAAGGATTTCGATGACTATGCTTATATCAACTCCATGTATTCCATAAGTATGTTCTTTTCATTGGATTACCTTATTGCAAACGAAAATAGTCCATTACAAGGACTTCCAATTGTCCAACC
>DYZU01000116.1 GCA_022735835.1 Thermincola sp.
AGCCGTGGCCGTAATGGCGGCCAGGGTCCGCCCGTGGAAGGACTTTTCCATGGTAATTATCTCATATTTATCAGCGCCCATATACCTTTTGGCGTATTTCCGGGCCAGTTTAATCGCCCCTTCAACGGCTTCGGCCCCGCTGTTGCAGAAAAATACCTTGTCAAGGGCGGAATTCTCCACCAGCAGCCGGGCCAGCTTAACCTGGGGCTCTATCCAGTACAGGTTGGATACGTGCATTAATGTGCCCGCCTGTTCCCTGATAGCCTCCACGACTTTTGGGTGGCAATGGCCCAGGGAATTCACCGCCAGGCCGGCGACAAAATCCAGGTACTTGTTCCCGTCGGCATCCCAGACATATGCCCCTTCACCTTTTACCAGGGCCACCGGCAGCCGCCCGTATGTATTCATCACATATTTTTGTCCGGTTTCCATGATTTCCTGTGTTGTCATTTTTTTCACCTCACTGAATAGCGGCTAGCCTCTATTTTACTACCATGGTCCCTATTCCCTTATCCGTAAATATCTCCAGCAGTATGGCATGGGGAATCCTCCCGTCCAGGATATGGGTCGTTTTTACCCCGCCCCGGAGGGCCTGGACACAGCATTCCACTTTCGGAATCATTCCCCCGCTGATTACCCCACCGGCTATCCTTTCCTGAACTTCGTCCAGCCTCAGTTCAGAAATGAGGGTATCTCTGTTGTTGTAATCTTCGAATATCCCTTCCACATCGGTCAGCAGGATCAGCTTGTCGGCGTTAAGGGCTGCGGCAATTTCGCCGGCCACATAATCGGCGTTGATGTTGTAGCTTTCGCCTTCCTCGCCGACGCCCACGGGAGCCACCACCGGAATATACCCCTCATTGATGACGGTCTGGATTATTTCCGGGTTAATCTTTTTCACGTCACCGACCAGTCCAATGTCCTGCAGCGTTTCCCTGCCTTCACTGTCAACGCTTCTGCCCATCTTCCTGACAGCCTCGATCAGGTTAGCGTCCTTGCCGGAGAGGCCGACCGCTTTCCCTCCGTGCCTGTTGATCTGGGCAACTATTTCCTTGTTGATCTTACCGACCAGGACCATTTCCACAATCTCCATGGTCGCCGCATCTGTAACCCGGCAGCCGGCCACAAACTGGGAAGGGATGTTCAGCCGGTTGAGCATGTCGGTAATCTCCGGGCCGCCGCCATGAACGATAACAGGATTAATCCCGATGAGCTTCATCAGGATTACATCCTTGATTACGGCCTGTTTGAGGTCGTCATTAATCATGGCATGGCCGCCGTATTTTATCACCACGGTCTTGCCGTAAAATTTCCGGATATAAGGCAGGGCCTCGATTAAAATGTTAGCTTTTTCCACCGCATTATTCATAGTTCAATCACTCCCCTTTGGGCCTTAAAGGTTCTGCCTGCCCGCGATTTTTTCGATATCGATCCTGATCATCCGGAGTTTGGCCAGTTTTTCTTCCGGCGCCGGCAGGACCGGCCCTTCCCTGTACTTCTCGATCAGCTTGCTTAAAGAATCCAGCGTCTCTTCTGCAGATTCAACCTTTTGGGCCGTGCCGAAAACGATTACACTCGCAAACTCATACGTGTATTGGCAGGGGCTTGCGCCTGTTCTTTTGCGCCCGGGTACGGCCACGGTAAAACACACCCGCGGGTTATCGGCGAGGAACTCCCATTTTACCCCTTTTAACCCGGTGTGAATATAAATCCTGGCCGGTTCGCGTTCATACAGGAAATTAAAAGGCAGACAATACGGCTGTTTATCCCGGCACATAGCGAGGTACCCGGTTTCCTCCCGCTCCAAAATCTCCTCACACCGTTTAAGGGACAAATCCTGTTTTGGCACTTGCTTTCACCTCTTACTGTAAAAAACATATCTGCCAGCGGTTTTTTAGAATATCCCCAGGATCTCCTTTCCCGCCATAATGGCGCTCCAGTGCAGCTGATAGGCCAGGGATATCTCTGTATGGGCCGCAAAACCGCAAAGCGCACAGGGGTTAGCATCGGCTGTGCGTTTTTTCAGGTAGCAACCCTGGTTAAAGGTGCCGTCCGGTTCAACATTGGCTATCATCCACGGCTCACATACCCAGCTATTGTGTTTTAAGGCCTCCAGGGCCAGTACCGAATCAGTAACCGGATACCCTTGCTTTTTCAACTCGATAAGTTCATCAAGAACCCGGGCCCTTTCCTCCCAGGTAAGCAGAAGTTCTGCACTTTCGGGATACGGATAAAAAAACTGGATGGTAATCCCCTTGACCAGGGGAACCAGGCACTTCACAAGTTCAGGAATTTCCCTGTAATTTGGACGGCTGATGGTGATATTGGCAAAGATTTTCGGGTGTTTGGAACTTCTGATATTATTTACTATCCTGTCAAAGGACTGGCCCCGCAGCCGGTCATGCGTGTCCCTGAGCCCGTCAATGCTGACCCAGGCAATGTCGGTCTCCACATCAATGGGAAGTGTGCCGTTGGTTGTTACTCCCACACAGAAAAAGTACTTTTTCGCTCCCCTGACAATATCATTTACTCCATAAT
>DYZU01000117.1 GCA_022735835.1 Thermincola sp.
ACCGCCAGCCAGGTAACCATGTTCCTGAACCAGCTTGGATATGACGCCTATGCCATGAAGTTCGGCATGATGGGCTGGACTTCAAACAAAGACGTTTTAAACCAGAAACCCTTCGAAAAAGCAGCGGACTATCCAACAACGGCCGGGGCTAATCCTTAATACGTTTTTAGGACAGGGTCCATTCAACGGGATGGACCCTGTTAAGTATTTAAATAAATTGTTACCGTTTGTCACCTGCTCCAAAAGGAAGTGAACAGATGATGAAAAAAGATTTGAAAATTGGTTTGCAGCTGAAAATATCCGTTTTTGTGGCGGTTATAGTTATTATTACCAGTACAGTGTTTGCCTTGTTCGTCATTAACAGGGAAACTGAAATGATTAGCAATGAAATCATTGACAAAGGTATGAGTCTGGGTTCCGCGCTGTACGGAGTTGCCGTGAACAATATCAATAATAATCAATTTTACACCCTGGAAGAAGGGTTCCAGGCAGTTACCAGAACTAACAAGGATGTCAGGTACCTGATGCTTATCGACAAAAATGGCAAAGTCGTTGTTCACAGCGATTCAGCCCGGAAAAACCAAACCTTAAACGACCAGGTCACCAAAGATATGAATAAAGCAACAGAGCCCGTTTACAGGATCGACAGGCAAAGCAACCGGGAGGAAATATATGATATTGCCATACCGGTCAACCACGACCTGGAACACTGGGGAATAATCAGAATTGGTCTGTCCAATGCCGAAGCCCGTTTGGAGATAAACCGGTCCCGCAATTCCGTTATCCTTATGGCAGCAGTTCTTGCTGTTTTAGGAATTATAAGCGCTTTAATTCTGGCCAGATCAGTAACAGGGTCAATCAAAACCCTGGTCAAAAAGATGAATGAAGTTGCCGCGGGTGACTTAACGGGAGAAATAAGGCTTAGTTCCTCTGATGAAACAGGAATGCTGGCTGATGCAGTCAATACCATGCTTAGAAATGTCAGAAGCCTTATCTCTGAGGTGAAAAATGCCAGCCAGCAGATATTAACGGCCAGCCGGCAGGTATCGGGACATTCTGCGCAAACAGCGGCCCTGACCAGCAGTGTTGCAGAGGCGATTGGCCAGGTGGCCCTCAAAAACAGCGAACAGGCGGATAATGTAGCCGAAACATCCCGCATGATAGAGCAACTAAACCTGGCTGTAGCCCAGATTGCCGCCGGCGCCCAGGAGCAGTCCCACCATATTAACCAGACATCAAGCCTGATTAACGAAATGGCTGGTTCTATTAAAGAACTGGCCTCCAATTCCGAATCCATTGGCTCCACAGCAGCAAAAACATCCGAGGTTGCCGCAACAGGTATGGATACGGTGGCCAAAACCATGCAGGGCATGGACCGCATTAAAACAAAAGTCTTTGAAACAGCCGCAAAACTCAAGGAACTTTCCGGAAACTCGCAAAAAATCGGAGAAATTATTATGGTGATAGATGAAATTGCCGACCAGACCAATTTACTGGCTCTTAACGCCGCCATAGAAGCTGCCCGGGCCGGCGAATACGGAAAAGGTTTCGCGGTTGTCGCCGATGAAGTCAGAAAGCTGGCGGAACGTTCCGGTCGGGCGGCCAGGGAGATTGCAGACCTCGTCAAAACTATTCAAAAAGGGACGGAAGAATCTGTTCACGCCATGGAGGAAGGAATCAAAGAGGTTGAAAACGGGACGGAGCTCAGTAAAAATGCCACCTTGGCCTTAAACGAAATTATCGGGCAAATTAAGGCCGCCAACGAGTTTATGCAAAACATTTCCGCTGCCGCCGGGCATATAAACAGAAACAGCGAACAGGTAGTATCGGCAATAGAAAACCTGGCTGCCATCGCCCAGGAAAACTCCGCTTCTTCGCAGGAGATGGCTGCCGGCAGCGACCAGGCCAACCAGGTAATCGCCAAAATTGCGGCAAGCTTAGAAACAACGGCAGAACTCTCGGAAAAGGTTTCAGTTTCCACGCAGGAAATGGTTAATACTTCGGCTGAAATAGCCAATTCCTCCAAAGGTCTTGAGAAGCTCGCCTACGCACTTGAACTTGTGATCAGCAAGTTCAAAATTTAAAACTCCGGACATCCGGAGTTTTTCTATGCTCTGGCCTGTTTAACCGGGATATAAAAAGTGAAGGTACTCCCTTTTCCCAGCCTGCTCTCAACCTCTATTTTCCCGTTGTGAACTTCAAGTATATGCTTGACTATGGCCAGCCCCAGCCCGGTTCCGCCCATTTCACGGGACCTTGCCTTATCCACCCGGTAAAAACGCTCAAATAAGCGGGGTATACTCTCCCTGGGAATCCCGATGCCCGTATCTGACACCGCCACCTTCACCCCGTCGTTCCAGGCTTGGGCGCAGACCGCAATTTGCCCTCCTTCCGGAGTATATTTAATGGCATTGTCAACGAGGTTAATCATTAGCTGGCCAATCATGTCTTCATCGGCTTCAATCAGGGGCAACGGGCCGATTATGTCGGTATTCAGGACCTGATTCTTTTCTTTTGCCTGAGGAGTGAGAATTGACACTGAATTAAGGATAAGTTTTTCCATGTCCAGCGGTTTCTTGTGAATTTCGCGTTGTTTGGCCTCGATCCTTGACAGGCTTAACAGGTCACTGATTAACCGGTTTAACCTGTCAGCCTCATCATTGATAATCTCCAGGAAATGCCTGGCAGTATCCTGATCTTCCAAAGCCCCGTCAAGCAATGTCTCCACGAAACCTTTGATAGAGGTCAACGGTGTCCTCAGTTCATGGGAAACATTGGCCACAAAGTCGGTCTTCATTCTTTCTACTTCCCGAAAAGCCGTAATATCCCGCATTACCGCAACAACACCGACAACACCGGTTTCGTTGGTCAGGGGCGCCGTGCTGATCCTGAAACTCCTGGGTTCCGGAGCCATCAGCTGCAGCTCCCGGGTAATGCTGTGGTCGCTTGTTAACGCTTCATGCAGGAGTTTTTCCAAATCAAAATTGCGTATTACTTCTATCACACTTTTACCCACACTGTTCTCATAACTTATGTTAAACATCCGCTCCACAGCGGGGTTGACCAAAAGGATGTCACCGTTGCGGTCGACGGCAATTACTCCGTCGTTCATACTTGTCAGAATAGCTTTAACTTTGTTTCGTTCTTCCGTTATCTGCCGGATATTGTCCCGGAGCCGCTGGGCCATATAGTTTAAACCCCTGCTCAAAGCCCCAATCTCGTCATTTGTTCTGACGTTCAGGGTTGTATCAAGTTTGCCCTCGGCCATCTCATGGGCCACCCGGGTCATTTCCTGCAGCGGTACAACCAAGGTGGACGTAAAAGAAGAAGCAACCGCTACCGTCAGAATTAAGGCAACCAGAACGGCTGTTCCGATACTCAACCTGATCTGGTTATAGGCTGCGCCAATCTCGCTCCAGGGTACGGAGACCCGGACAATTCCTGCCACGCCGGTCTCTGTTGTTACCGGAACGGCTAAATAGAACATCCTTTGCCGCAAGCTGGTACTGTACCTGGAAGCCGTGCCGGTCTTCCCGGCCAGCGCCTTTTTTATCTCGGGCCGGTCGGCGTGATTGGCCATACTGTCTTTGTCGAGGGTGGAATCACCCAGCACTTTGCCGGCAGGATCAATTATAGTTATTCTCGCGTTGATATCTCCTTTTGCTCTGCGGGCATAATCCTGAAAAAAGTCTGGATGCGGTTCCCTGGCAAACGCCTCTTTTAAATCACTGGCCATCAAACTGGCATTGGAAAAAAGCCTTTTTTGAGTATTCTCATAAGAATACTGCTCCATTGAGTCCATCAGGTAAAATCCGAGAAGAAACAGGAAAATTGCCGTCACAGAGAAAATTATCACTGTCAGACGCCACTTAATACTCCTGAACATTAGATTGTCTCCTTAAACTTATATCCTATTCCCCGTACCGTCTCAATATATTTCGGTCTGGCGGGGTCAGTTTCTATTTTCTGCCGGAGATGCCTGATGTGTACATCAACAGTCCGGGAATCTCCGATATATTCATATCCCCACACGTTTTCCAGCAAAAACTCCCGGGTCAACACCCTGCCCCGGCATTTTGCCAAGACCCTCAGGAGTTCAAACTCTTTCGGGGTCAGGTCCAGCCTTGTCCCGTCCAAAAACACTTCAAACCGCTCCGGGTCAATTACCAGACCGTTAATGGAAATAGGCCCGTCAGCAGCCTCAAAGGGCTGCTGTTTTTTATATACCCGGCGCAGCCTGGCCTTCACTCTTGCCAGCAGTTCCCTTGGACTGAACGGCTTGGTCATGTAATCATCGGCTCCAATTTCCAGGCCCAGTATTTTATCTATCTCTTCACTCCTGGCAGTAAGCATGATAATGGGAGTTTCCGCGATTTCCCTGTCCTTCTGAACGAGACGGCATACCTCGAAGCCGTCCATTTCAGGCAGCATAACATCCAGGATAATCAGGTCAGGCCGCTCCTTTTTGGCCGTATTATAAGCTTCCAGGCCATCCTGGGCCGCGAGAACATGATACCCTTCCTTTTCCAGATTGAACTTGACCAATTCCACAATGTGTGTTTCATCATCGACTACAAGAATAGTAGGCTTACCCATAAGTCCATTCTCCCTCTATTCCGGATGAATTAGGGTTTCAGCATCAGAAAGGCGCCCATCCTTCCCGTCTTCCCATGACTTCCCCTGTATGAAAAGAAAATATGTTGATTACAGCACGAACATATGCGTGCTAGTTCGACATTATCCGGGTCAATCCCTGCTTCAACCATAATCTTCAGGTTGGCTGTCCACAGGTCCAACCTGGCCTTTTCATTTCCGGCCGGCAACAGTATATCAGGCCACCAGCCAAACTCGCTTTGAAAGGCCTCGATTACCGGTCTGTCCACTTCATAACAGCACGGCCCAATAGAAGGACCAATTCCAACCAGGCATTGGCCGGGATCCGAACCATAGGTTTCTTCCATAATCTTAACGGCCTTCGCTCCGATTCGGGCCGCCGTTCCTTTCCAACCCGCATGAACACTCCCTATTACTTTATTAAGCGGGTCAAGAATAAAAATGGGTACGCAGTCCGCGTAAAAAGTGGCCAAGAGCAGTCCGGGCCGGTCAGTAATGAGACCGTCTGTGTTCGGGATAGCAGTGTCACCTGCCAAAGCGCCGCAGCCCGCATGCCGGTGGTCAACCACGGCGATATCAGCTCCGTGAACCTGCCGGGCGGAAACAATATTGTCTGTTTTTGCCCCCAATATATGGCAGACTATCTGACGGTTATTTATGACCACTTCCGGGCTGTCACCCACATGAAAGGCCAGGTTTAACGTATCATAGGGCTTCCCCCCTACCCCCCCAACCCTTGTGGTAAACCCGTGGCTGACCAAACCGGTTTGGTTAAAGGAAGGGATTTCGTATATCTTGGTTCTCCCGTATTCTTTCAAAATAAATCCTCGGTCCAAGTTTGGTCCTCCTTTCAACAAACGGGGAGCAGTGAACAGGAAATGAAAAGAGAATATTTAGCTAAATAATTTATTCTTTAAATCCATATTTATTCCTTTATGTAGTTTTTTCATTTTATCTTGGGCGAGGAAAACTGAAGGGGCTGTCCCATAAATATGCTTTCTTCTCAGTTCAGTAAAAATATTTGACGGGCAGGTATATTCCTGCAAGCGGCCACAATCTCCACCGGCACCACTCCCGCTGGCGGATCGTGGGCCGGTGGACGATATAACGCCGCTCTCCGGAACATACCTGCCC
>DYZU01000118.1 GCA_022735835.1 Thermincola sp.
ATCTGAGGATGGTGAACTTCTTTGCCTTCCTGGATACCTTCCGCGGTATGGCAGACACCGCAGGCTTCAAGTCCCTCGTTTCTCAAAGAGAACATCTTGTCCCCGCCCATCTCGTGGCATACGCGGCAGGTAATACCTTCCAGTTTTCCGGCATACTTTCCGCCAGGTTGGAAATCGGCAAACTTGGCATTGTGGTCGTCAAGGATTTTGACGGCAGAGTGGCATTCAATACATGCGTCTGCCCGGGCGGGAGGATATTTGTTTCCTTCGGCCATTTCCTTAAAGAACCCGTAATGCCCGCTGGCCTTTACCTGTTCAACCAGTGAAACTACTTTCGGCGCCTCCGCTTTTTTGGTATCTTTGGTTTCCGTAGTTGGCTGAGATCCGCCGCAACCGGCTACAACGAAAAGCGCCAACAGCAACACGGAGGCTAAAACCAGAATCTTACCAGCTTTTTTCAAAACTTTTACACCTCCACAATTTTTTAGCAAAACAGCAATTACCCCTGAAGTAGCGGCATCACCTCCAATCATACATTGAAAAACCCCTGTTAAGCACAGGGGTAGTATCTTGCTCGGCAGCCTGGCAATCATAGTAAAACCGTAGACCCATGGCTTTGTGCCCCTGCTTTTCAACAGGTTTACCCCTTATCAGCAATACTGGTAAACAAATCACATCTTACATTAATTTAACAGTTTATTAACTACTTCGACACTCCTCGACAATATCCTGCTATTTTCAGTAAAAATATTAAATCTTTATTGACGAATACACCGGCTGGGACATGTTGCCTGAACCGTCCATGGCTACAATCTTTAATTTATATGGGCCCGGATATACATTCCGCCCATTTGCATCTTTTCCGTCCCAGGTGGCGGTGACTTTTCCCTTTTTCACCGGTGTGCCGTCAAGAATCATGACCACAAAACTATCACTGCTGTTCAGCACTTTGACAAATACCCTGCTGTCCTCGGAGACATTGAATGTTACCGTCCTGCCTTTTACCCTGACACCGCTTACCTTGGGAGGAACGGTTTCCAGGTATCTTGCGGTCAGGGTGTAAGGCTGAACCGACGAGTTCCCCAGGTAGTCATACACTTTCAAATAGTAATACCCAGGTTTGGTTACCGCAAATGTCCCTTTTTCTTCTTCACCGGCCATGGAATGGTCAATTATACCCATATTCTTTCCTTTGGTATCATATACTTCCACCACACCGTCTATGTCATTGGGAACAGCAAGGGTTATCCCCAGGATCCCCTTGTCCGGAACATAAATTTTGTACCAATCCACGTCTTCCGTGCCCATGAAGGTAGGTTTGACAGTCACTCCGCTGACAAGGGCTTTGGCTTTACCCATTGAATTGTTGTCTTCCCAGGCATCCGGCACGGCTTTAAAGGGTTTGACACTGACCGTGTACCTGCCCCGGGATTCCCCTTCCAGGGCAGTAACCGCAATATAATATTTACCCGGTTTCTGGGGAATAAATACCCCGGTATCAGGCTGCCCTTTTTTACCCGTATCGATCTCGATTACAGGTTCCAGCAGGGGCTCTTCCTGCCCTTCCGGTTCGTCGTCACCGTAACCCGGCAGCCCAATCCGTTTATCCCGGTCTTTTTTATCCTTGTCCCTGTTGTCATCCGTACCCTTATCTGGAAAATCCATTTCCTTCATTACCATTGCCGTCGTGTTCAATCCCGCGGGCGGCGTCAGGTACACCAGGAAAGGTTGGGGATTCTCCACATTAAATACATAGAAATCCACATCCCCTTTGGGATGGAGCGTTCCCTGGCGGACAGATCCAACAGTAATCTCAGTAGCTTTCGAAGAAAGGTCATTGGGTTCCCGGTCAACAAAATCAAATCTAATGAACTCAGTTTGGAACATATAATTTTCCGCGGATATGCCGTAGGAATTATGCAGGTAAATATAATACTTACCCGGAAAAACCTTGTACTCATAAGTTATTTCCCGGTCGTCATCCCTGTACCAGCCGTAATTGTAACCATCTTCCCAGCCCCAAGAATTTTGCCCTTCCGGTTCACCCTCGGGGTCTTTATATAGGTCTAAAACGTACCATACATCCGCCGGTTGTTGAAAATTAATTTTTAAGATTCCCGCCTCTTTAATGTCGATTTGATACCAATCTTCGTCATCTTCCCGGTGAGAATTTGCCAAGACCCGGTCTCCCACGTTGATGGCTGCCGCAGCCTGCCATTTATTATTATCTTCATATTTATCTTTTGTAAAATAAAACTCCGTCACGGTCAGGCTGTAATTGTCGTTGACGGCGGCGCCGCTGGTTTCGAATACCCTTATGTAATAGGTCCCTCCACCGTTTTCGGGAAGAACGATGACCTTGTCCTCATCCTGACCCTGGCCTTTCTCATCCATGATCTGGTAAAACCAGTCCTCATAAGAGTACTCATCGGTGAAATCACCCGCTTCTTTGATAACCTCTACTGCCAGGTTTAACCCGGCAGGGGCATCAACATGAATCCGGTACGCCCGGCCGGAAAGGTCAACCCTGAACCAGTCCTCGTCCTCTGCATCAATTATAGCGCCGGTAACCGTCGCGCCCACGGCAATGCTTTTCGCTTCCTCATCGGAATCGTTGGGTTCATTTAAGTCCTGAACCAGGTCCTCCGGCGAAAACAGTCGAGCCCTAATCGAATAATTTTCTTCTGTCCACCTGAAATGGTTCCCAAATACCTTTATGTAATAATCCCCTTCTTCCAGTTCGCCGACCATCCCGTAGACCGCCTCGGCGACTTTTAATGAGCTTCGGCGGGGTATGTCTGACAGGGAGTAATCATAACTGCTTTGGGCGGAATCGGGAGTATTCCACGCAGCAATTACCGCTTCGGCAGAATCATATATTTCAACCCCCGGACTTACCTTACCGGCCGGGAGCACTTCCACCTGCAGGTAATGCTTGTCCGGCACATGTACCTTAAACCAGTCAATATCATTGCCATAATCAATTTTCTCCTCCACCGTAAGCCCGCTGGACAGGTAAACTGCTTCTTCAACAGTACTGTTGGCATCATCGATATTGGCCAGGGAGGTGGTCAGCGCTTTGCGCACATCGATTAAACCGTGCCCGAATTTAGGGTCCCAACCGGGGTCTCCTAAATCTTTGGCCGAA
>DYZU01000119.1 GCA_022735835.1 Thermincola sp.
AACGCGCCGTCCGTGGCGCGTTGGCGCTCCGTCGTCCATGGCTCCGCCCGGCGCTTTCCCAACGGATTCGGCAAGTTGGGCAACGACTCAAACACGACAAAAAACCTACGCAAACGGCCATACCTGCTTCTGATATACCGACTTAAATCAAGTACATCCAACCGGATTACCCAAATAATTTCACAGCAACCGGGAGGAATGGAAGTTAAAATAACCATTCAAAAAAAAGTATTTAATTTGACCTCAGCCCCGCCGGCATCCAAAACGGCCCTGTTATAGGCTTTAATTATATCACTGCGGGTTACGATGCCAACCAGGCGGTCAGGGTCCTCCCTTCTTACCACCGGCAGCCTTCCAATGTCACGCAGGGAAAATTTCTTTAAGGCCTCCTCTAAACTGTCATCAGTATACACAATTTCCACTTTTCTGGTCATGATATCCTTAACTGCCACCTGCAGTCTCTTTTCCAGCGGTATATCCCTGATATCCTGGAGGGTAACTATGCCGCGAATTCTTCCTTCGTCGTCCACAACGGGATATCCGTTGTGGCGGGAAACCTGCATTTCCCTGATCAAATCCGCCACCAGCCATTCAATTTTGGCAGTTTCAATCTCTGTTTTCATCGCGTCGGCCACCTTGACACTCCGGACGATATTGATGTCCTTTCCGGCTTTCAGGTTTATCCCGCGTCTTAGCAGTTTCAGGGTATAAATATTCTCTTTGCTTAACCAGACTGCCAGTTGGTGGCTGACCACCGTGGAAACCATCAACGGCAGTATAATCCGGTAATCCTGGGTCATCTCAAATATAATCAGGATAGCCGTTATTGGTGCATGAGAAGTAGCAGCAAAGACCGAAGCCATGCCCACCAGGGCGTAAGCCCCGTGAGTTGCAGTTATTGCAGGAAAGTAGTCATGGATTATCCAGCCGAACGACCCGCCCAGCATTGAACCGATGAAAAGCGCCGGGGCAAAGACACCTCCCGAACCGCCGGAAGCAATGGTCAAAGATGTTGCCAGCATTTTCATGAACACAAGAATAAACATGACACCGAAAACCGTTTTGCCTGCCAGGGTGGCTTCTATGGCCTCACTGCCGGTACCAAAGACCTCGGGCATTACCATCCCCAGGCCGCCTAAAAGCAGACCGCCGATTGCGGGTTTGATATATTCAGGAACCCTTTTAAAACCGTCAAACAAGTCCTCGGAAGCATATAACATCTTCACAAACAAAAGCCCCACAAAAGCTGACAAAATCCCCAGCACTGCGAAAAACGTTAATTCGAACGGACTCGCCAGCTGGTAAGGAGGGACGGCAAATGCCGGAGAACCCCCCAGGAAAGTCCGGGCCACTACGGAAGCGGTTACCGAAGAGACCACGATAAAACCGAAGGTACTGGCTTCAAATTCCCCCAAAATCACCTCCAGGGCAAAAATCGCCCCCGCAATTGGCGCATTAAAAGTAGCCGAAATCCCGGCCGCCGCCCCGCAGGCTACCAGAGTTCTAATCCTGTTCTCGGACATCCTGAATAACTGGCCGAACGTCGAACCGATAGCGGCCCCAATCTGAATAATGGGCCCCTCCCGTCCTACCGAACCTCCGGTTCCGATTGTTATCGCAGAAGCCAGGGACTTTACCACAGCTACCCTTGGCCTTATTCTGCCGCCTTTTAAAGCAACCGCATACATTACCTCCGGTACCCCGTGACCTTTAGCCTCCCGGGCCAGGCAATAAATTATGGGGCCGACTATCAGCCCTCCGGCCGCAGGAATCAAAACGACATAGTACGATCCCAAAAACTCCAGGACCTGGCTGCCTCTGCTGAAAAACATCTCCCGGCTGAACCTGATCATATAAACGAATAAGACCGAGAACAAACCGCCGCCCAGCCCGACCAGCAGCGATAATCCCAGGAAAAACGTTTTTCCTGAGACGCGCAGCTTCTCCTGAATAAATTTCACAATTGCGTTGATGACAGGCAATTCTTCACCCTCCTCAATCCGACTGGTTGTCTAAAAATGCAAAACCTGTCATTGACAGGTCCGTAAACATGCAAAGTTGGGTCACTTTACATTTGTATATTCTTCAATGTATATTCTTCATTAAGTTTTATTATCCCTCCATTTTAATTGACATAAGCCGGGCTCAGGATACCATTTCGTTATTTTCATGCTGTTCTAAAAATATAATGTCAAAAGCTAAAGTAGTACCGTTTTTGGTAGAAGACAATATTATTTTATCAACAAAATTGTATATCAGGGTAAATCCGTATCCCAGGGAAGCTTTAGTGGAAAACCCTTGGTAAAAAAGAGCTGAAGGCAGGTAGTCCAAATCTATTCCGGGACCCTTGTCCTGAAAGATGAACCTGATGGTCGTATCATTCGTTTTTAAAATGGAAAAAACCCCAAATCCGGCGTGTTTCACAACATTTGTTGCCGCTTCGGAAACACAGAGGAGGAGCCTCTGGGTTTTTTGATACCGGGGAAACAATTGTCTGACTACCTGTTTAGAAACTTTTCTGGCCAGCCCCACGTCTTCCCCCCGTGAAATAGTGACTTCCGCCAACCGCTGGCCTTCACCGGTGTAAGACGGCAGTTCTTCAACTTTCACCAGCAACAGCTTCCCCTGGGTAACGGCAAAAATCACGTCCCTGTAAACTTCAAAAATCTTCTCCCTTTGTTTCTTGGTAATGGATAATTCTTTTTCCAGGTCCTGTCGTGATTTCTTTAATTCCTCCACCATGTTATTAAACGATTCAATAAAGCTTCCCAGTTTATCCTGCCGCAAAACAGGGATCCGGTAGTCCAGGTTGCCTTGCGAAATCACCTTCATGCCTTCGATGAGGTTGTCCAATGGTTTATATAATGTAAAAAAAAGTAACCTGTATTGAAGCACCGAAACAAGAACTATTACGCCAAACAGCAAAATTAAAACAATGGCAGCCCAGAGCTGCTGGCGAATAAAGTCATTAGCTTCAACATCTGTGGTTACTTTCAGTTTTGTTACATTATTCACATCCATCTCCGTTGTCCCCGTGACAACGAATCCTTCACCGTTGTACCTTACCCGGCCGCTTCCTTTGGTGAAAAGATCGATAAACGTAATAACCCTTTTCTCCGCAGGCGATATAGAGGTAACAAAACCCCCGTCGGCGGAGAAAACCTCGCGCCAACCGCTTGTTTGAGGGTCAAAAACGTGTACTTTTAAACTAACGCTGTTACTGTCTTCTTCCTTAAGCAGAAATAAATTTTCATTTAATTTTTGCCTGAATTCTTCCGACCAAAATCCCGGACTTTTCCCCGTATTTACATATCCTAAAACAAAGGCGGCCATAAGTTTGCTATGAAGCTCCGCATCATGAAGCAAATCCTCAGATACTATTTTGCGGTAAATGATAAACTGGGCCAGCAAAAAAACAAGTAAAACCAGAATCGCTGCAATATTTGCATAAACTTTAAAGTAACTGTCACCCTTTTCCCTGAATGTTGCAAAGTTCATAACCCGCCTCACCTCAAACTGTTATTACAGACATTCAAAATGCTCCTCTCCTATCAATTCCGGTATACCCAAGAGATCAAAAACCTCATAAATCTCCGCCGGAATTCTCTTAACTTTTACCTCAATGTCCCGGGCCTTTAACTGGTTGAACATGTGCACAAGACTGCCGATACCGGTGGAATCGACAAACTCGACATCCGAAAAATCCAAATGAATTTCGGTTGTTGTTTCAGGTACATCCTCAACGCTCTGGCGGAATTTTTCCACAGTGGAAATATCCAGTTCGC
>DYZU01000120.1 GCA_022735835.1 Thermincola sp.
AGCATAACAAGCACCAGGAAACCTGGAATAACCCAGTTCTTCCTTCGCATAATACCCTCCTTTCGTCGAATATTGATTTGACCCATACAAAAACCCGCCCCGGGGAAGAAACTTATATAAAATAATGATATCCCGCGAAAGACGAGTTTTCAGAGGTCATTTTAAATTATAACGCAGTGTGTGATTAATTTCACCAAGTATAATTTGGTTCGGGAGGGACAGCAAGGAAATCAAATCATTTTCACTTTTTTGTTCAAATCCGCAAGAACTACAAGTATAGCATCATATACAGGGCTGAAAGGAGGGGCGTACGCCAGGTCCATGTCCTGCAAATCGGCAACGGTTGCCTCTAAATGCAGGCAGGCCGCGAAAACGTCGATTCTTTTGCCCGAACCCCGTGCCCCGACTATCTGCGCTCCCAACAGACGGCCGGTTCCTTTTTCCGCTGAGAGTTTCAGGTGTAGATAGCCGCTCCCGGGGTAGTATCCGGCTGCGGTCCGGGATTTAATAACGGTTTCCACATGCTCGATCCCGGCTCTTTCGATTTCCATCCGGCTTAAACCGGTCCTGGCAATTTCCATGTCCAGAACCTTGGCAATCCCGGTTCCGACCACTCCCTCGAAACTGGCATTCCCTCCTGCGGCATTTTCACCGGCTACTCTGCCCTGCTTATTGGCGGTTGTTCCGAGAGGAATATATGCTTCTTCCTTGGTGACCCGGTGCCTGACGGTGGCGCAGTCTCCCGCGGCATAAATACCCGGTACGCTCGTCTCCATTCGGGTATTAACTCTTATAGCCTTTTTAACCCCCAGCTCAATTCCTGCCCGGGAAGCAAGGTTTGTATTAGGCAAGGTACCCACAGCCAGCAGTACGCAGTCGGCAGGAATATCCCGCTTATCAGTCACTACTTTTTTTACTTCCCCCGTCCCCTCAATGCGGGTAAGTTTTTCGCCGGTAAAAATGTCCACACCGTTTGCTAACAAGTAATCTTTCATTATTTCAGCCATGTCGGAATCCATGTTCGGGATGATCTGGGGAGCCAGTTCAATGATAGAAACCTTGCATCCCAGCTTAATAAAGGTTTCAGCCATCTCCAACCCAATATATCCCCCGCCGACTATCACCGCCTTCCGGTAATTCCTGGCGGCTATACTGCTTTTCAGGACAATTCCGTGTTTCATATTTCTGAGGACAAACACGTTTTCCAGTTCGACTCCCTCGACCGGGGGAACAAAAGGCACTGCTCCGGTGGCAATGACAAGCCGATCATAGCTCTGCTCCAACAATGCCCCTCTTTTTAAGTCCCTTACCAACACTGTTTTTTGATTGGGTTTTATCTCAATTACTTCGTGACCGGTCTTAACCTCCACACCCTGGTCCCTGAACTGCTCAACGGTTCTTGCCACCAACCTGTTTTCATCCGGGATTTCACCGGAAAGATAATAGGGGAACCCGCATGCACCGTAAGAAACATACTCCTCATCGGTAAACACTGTCACCGGAATCCCCGGGTTGACCCGGGCCGCCTTGGCCGCCGCACTCATACCCGCCGCCACGCCGCCGACGATGACAATGCCGTTTTTCATATGACTACCCCCTTAAATGATGGTTGCAGGAATTCACTAAGCCTACTCACCTATAATCTTAATTATCACCCGCTTGCGGCGCTGCCCGTCAAATTCGGCGTAGTAAACCTGCTGCCAAGGCCCCAGGTCAAGCCTTCCTTCGGTTACCGGCAATATCACCTGGTGGTGAACAAGGAGGCTTTTCAGATGGGCGTCGCCGTTGTCCTCCCCGGTCCGGTGGTGGAAATAGTCAGGACCAAACGGAGCCAGGTTTTCCAGCATATTATCTATATCCCGGATAATGCCTTCTTCCGCATCATTTACATAAACACCTGCGGTTATGTGCATGGCGGAAACAAGTACCATGCCCTCTTTGATACCGGACTTTTGGAGAGCCGCATTCACCTCGGGTGTAATATTTATGTATTCTCTTCTCTTCGATGTCTTAAAAAACAAATATTCGGTATATGATTTCACCCGTATCAACCCCTTTGCTTAACTTATTGCCAATTATAGCATAATTGCTCCCAAACCAAAACCGTGGTTATGACAGGGTGTTAACCACGGTTTTTAACAGGGCATTTGACAATCTGTCACAATCCTCCGACAAACTATCTACAACGTTAACTATCCGCCGGATCCTTGACATCTTTCACACCGTTGTTTACGGTATCTTTCACCTCTTTGACAATTTCTTCAGGCTCCCTGGTGGCCCTTTTGAATTCGGTGATGCTTTTTCCCAAAGCCTTGCCAATATCCGGCAGCTTCTTGGGACCGAAAATAACCAGTACTATAACCAGGACTATAATTATTTCCGGGAGGCCGATACCCCCAAACATACTGTTCCCTCCTCGTCAACCGTTATTTTTGGAAAAGAGTAATTTTCTTATTATCTATTGTATTTAAATATTCGCCGCATCATTATAATATCCCTGCTGCTGGGCGAGAATATCCAGGTAGATGGTGGTCATTTCGGCTGCCGGCATTTGACAGAGACCCCCGTTTTTCTCATCAACTACCTTTAGGTACCCTCTGCACTGTTCACAAACGTGCAGGGTATAGCCGGGAGTATCTTCAATCTGCAGAAATGCCAGGGACCGGTG
>DYZU01000121.1 GCA_022735835.1 Thermincola sp.
ACTCCCAACAAGGACATTAAATCGGCTGAACAGGCCAAGATGCTGCGCGATTTTGCCAGGGAACAGGGGCTGACCAATTATTTTGAAGTCGGCCGGATGGGTATCGAGCACTGCCTGCTGCCTGAGCAGGGCATAGTGCTGCCAGGGGATGTTGTCATAGGCGCCGACTCCCATACCTGTACCTACGGCGCCCTCGGCGCATTCTCGACCGGGGTCGGGAGCACCGATATGGCGGCGGCAATGGCTTCGGGCGAAGTCTGGTTCAAGGTGCCCGAATCCATAAAATTTGTCTTTAACGGGGAAGAATTGAATGAGTGGGTTAGCGGCAAAGACCTGATCCTCTATGCTATCGGGGATATAGGTGTGGACGGGGCTCTTTATCAGGCCATGGAGTTTACGGGCCCGGCGATTCGCCACCTGTCCATGGACAGCCGGTTTACCATGGCCAATATGGCCATTGAGGCCGGCGGGAAAAACGGGATAATCGCTCCTGACCAGACCACTATAGAGTACGTTGAAGCGAGGGCCAGAAGGCCGTACAGGGTTTACCGGAGCGACGAAGATGCCGAATATGCGAGAGTAATCGAATATGATGTCGCCGATATTGAGCCTCAGGTTGCCTTCCCGCACCTGCCGGAAAATGCCAGGCCCATCAGTGAAGTGGGAACCGTGGAAATCGACCAGGCCGTTATTGGTTCATGCACCAACGGGCGGATGGAAGACCTGCGGATCGCCGCGAAAGTACTGCGCGGACACAAAGTGCACCCCTATGTGCGGCTGGTGATTTTTCCCGGTACCCAGGCCATCTACAAGCAGGCCATGAAGGAAGGGCTGATTGACATATTTATTGACGCCGGCGCGGCTGTCAGCACTCCGACCTGCGGGCCTTGCCTGGGGGGCCATATGGGTATCCTGGCCAAAGGCGAACGGGCCATTGCCACAACCAACCGCAACTTTGTGGGCCGGATGGGCCACCCCGAGAGTGAAGTCTATCTGTCCAACCCGGCTGTGGCCGCGGCTTCCGCCATCTTGGGCCGTATTGCCAGCCCCGAGGAGGTGGAGTAAATGGAATTTCAGGGACGCGTGTGGAAATTTGGGGCCGATGTGGACACTGATGCTATAATTCCGGCCCGCTACCTGAACACCTCCGACCCCGGCGAACTGGCCAAACACTGTATGGAGGATGCTGACCCGGAATTTCCCGGTAAAGTCAAACCCGGCGACATTATAGTAGCTGACAAGAACTTCGGGTGCGGCAGTTCAAGGGAGCATGCCCCCATTTGCATTAAAGCCGCAGGGGTATCCTGCGTGATTGCCAAATCATTTGCCCGTATTTTTTACCGGAATGCCTTTAACATCGGGCTGCCGATCCTGGAGTCTCCCGAAGCGGTGGAGGGTATAGACGAGGGCGACGAGGTCAAAGTCGATGTAGATAACGGCATCATTTATAACCTCACCAAAGGTACCAGCTTCAAGTCAACGGCAATTCCTCCGTTTATGCAGGAGCTGATTGATGCCGGCGGGCTGATCAACTATGTGCGGAGGAGGCTTAAAGGTAATGTTTAAAATTGCTGTTTTACCGGGAGACGGGATAGGAGTCGAAATCGTGCCCGAAGCCGTTAAAGTGCTCAAAGCGATCGGCCGGAAATACGGACATTCTTTTGAGTTTAATGAAGGGCTTATCGGAGGGGCGGCCATTGATGCGGTGGGGGTACCCCTGCCGGAAGAGACGCTTCGGCTATGCCATAACAGTGATGCCATCCTGCTGGGGGCCATCGGGGGGCCCAAATGGGATAATCTCCCCGTCCACCTCAGGCCGGAGGCGGGGGCTTTGCTCCCTTTAAGAAAAGCTTTGGGTCTGTATGCCAACCTGCGGCCGGCAACCCTGTACAACGCGCTTATGGATGCTTCAACCTTAAAGAGAGAGGTAATTGAAGGAATCGACATAATGGTGATCAGGGAGCTGACCGGAGGGCTGTACTTCGGGGAAAAGAGGCGCGAGGAGACCGCTGCCGGCCAGTGTGCCATAGATACCCTGACGTATACCACTGAGGAAATTGAACGCATTGCCCGTCTGGGTTTTGAGATCGCCAGGCAGCGGAAAAAAGTCCTCCATTCTGTGGACAAGGCCAATGTCCTGGAAAGTTCGCGCCTGTGGCGGGAAACCGTCACGGAGCTGGCCAAAGAGTACCCGGATGTTGAACTTATCCATATGTATGTAGACAACTGTGCCATGCAGCTGGTGCGCTGGCCCAAGCAATTCGATGTAATTGTAACCGAGAACATGTTCGGTGATATTCTGACTGACCAGGCCTCAATGCTGACGGGTTCCATCGGGATGCTACCCTCTGCCAGCCTGGGCGGAAAAGTGGGTCTGTACGAGCCCAGTCACGGGTCGGCTCCTGACATTGCCGGGCAGAAAAAAGCCAATCCTCTGGCCACTATTTTGTCTGCAGCCATGATGCTCAGGTATTCGTTTAACCTGGCGGAGGAAGCCGGGGCCGTTGAGGATGCGGTTGTCAGAGTCCTTGACCTGGGATTCCGGACTCCAGATATTATGCAGGACGGCGGCAAGCCGGTTAACACCGAGGAAATGGGCGACCGGGTAGTGGAGCAAATCAGTGGCCACTAGCCACTGGCCACAAACGAGGGAGTAGAGCGGTTATGAAAAAGGTAACTCTATATGACACCACGTTGAGAGATGGGACTCAGGGCGAGGGAATCTCTCTGTCCGTTGATGACAAGCTGAAAATTGCCGTGAAATTGGATAAAATGGGCATCCACTATATCGAAGGCGGGTGGCCCGGTTCCAACCCCAAAGATATGGAATTTTTCAGGCGGATTAAAGATTACGAACTGGAACAGGCCAGAATAGTGGCTTTCGGCAGCACGTGCAAGCCCGGAAGCAAACCTGAAACGGATGCCAGCATCAGGTCTATCCTGAATTCCGGCGCCAAAACGGCGGCAATTTTTGGAAAGAGCTGGGACTTTCATGTTACTCACGCCCTTAAAACCACTCTGGAGGAAAATATCCGCATTATCAGGGAATCCGTAAGTTTCTTAAAATCCAAGGGATTGGAAGTAATTTACGATGCGGAACACTTTTTCGACGGGTACAGGAATAACCCGGAATATGCTCTGCAAACAATTTTGACAGCACAGGAGGCCGGGGCGGATTTAATTTGTCTGTGTGATACCAACGGAGGCAGTTTGCCTCTGGATATTATGAACATAGTTGGAACTGTAACGGAGCAGGTAAAGGTACCTGTCGGAATCCACGCCCACAATGACGGGGAACTGGCGGTGGCTAACTCGCTGGTGGCGGTCCGGGCCGGGGCAGTCCAGGTCCAGGGGACGATAAACGGTTATGGTGAAAGATGCGGAAACGCCAACCTGTGTTCCGTTATCCCGAACCTGGTGTTTAAAATGGGATGTGAATGTATACCGGAAGAAAAGCTTGTCGGGTTGACGGAGTTATCCAGGTATGTCAGCGAGCTGGCAAACCTAAATCCCAACCCTCACCAGCCTTATGTGGGCAACAGCGCTTTTGCCCACAAGGGAGGGGTTCATGTAAGCGCGCTCTTGAAAAATCCCGAAACATATGAGCACATTAAACCGGAACTGGTGGGCAACGTCAGGCGCGTCCTGGTTTCCGAACTCTCCGGAATGAGCAACATTGTCTACAAGGCCGAGGAACTAAAACTTAACATTGACTTGAGTCATACCAACCCGGAGACAAAAGCAGTCCTTGAACAGATTAAGAACCTGGAACACCAGGGATACCAGTTTGAGGGCGCCGAGGCTTCGTTTGAATTGCTGCTCAGAAAAGGTTTTAACGGCTACCAGGAGCCCTTTAATCTGGAGACCCTGCGAATTATTTTAGAGAAACGGGAGGATAACGATATATACTCCGAAGCCATCATCAAACTTAAGGTGGGTGACGAAATAGTCCATACCGCAGCGGAAGGAAACGGCCCGGTAAACGCGCTGGACAACGCCCTGCGGAAAGCCCTGGAAGGTTTCTATCCCGAGATCCGGGACATGAAACTGGCCGATTACAAGGTTAGGGTTCTGGACGGGAACGCCGGTACCGCCGCCCAGGTCCGCGTTCTTATTGAAACCCATGATAAACACGGTTCCTGGGGGACTGTTGGCGTATCCAGCAATATCATAGAGGCCAGCTGGCAGGCGCTTGTGGACAGTATCGCTTACGGCCTGCTCAAAAAGAAAGAAGAGAAGAAACAGGAGGTTTAAAGCCTCCTGTTATTTTGTCGGTTTGAACTATAAAGGCACAAGGTGTTGTCTCCTTAAGACAGTGTTATCCGGATGTTTTTTTTGCAGCATGGCCGGTAAAGGCCCAAAATCATACCGCTTGGAATCATATTTAACCGTTTGGCGGCACAAAAGTACCGTTCGCGGTTAAACAATAGTATATTCTAGACAGTTATATTAGAATAAAAATGACGCACTTGACTGTCTATAGTTCTGTACATATCCGGGCCACATTAGGGGGAGATGTGGTTGGTTATGCCCGAGGGGACCAGCGAGTGTCCTAATTTTTGTCCCCATTGGGCTTAATTTCAAATAAATTACATTTATGACTCCTCACGGTCCGAAATGTTAATTAATTTGACGGAACGGAAGCCGGACCGGGAAAAGGCCTTAGAGTCAATTATTTCGAAGGGGGGCGTTGAGCAGATTCTGTAGGGCTGATTTATTTTGAAAAGATTAACTTGAATTATCAAAAAAATCTGAAATGTCAAGGGGGAGTATATTAATGGAGAAAACTGCTCTTGAGGACCGCGTGTTTTATCCGTCTGAGGAAGTAGTCAAAAACGCCAATATTACCCAGGAAATTTATGAAGAAGCGAAAAAAGACCGCCTCGGCTTTTGGAAGAGAATGGCCGACGAGCTGGTAACGTTTTTTAAACCTTATGAAAAAGTCCTCGATGACAGTAACCCGCCGTTCTTCAGGTGGTTTACCGGCGGGACAACCAACGTTTCCTATAACTGTGTAGACCGTCATTATAATTCACCTAAGCGGAATAAGGCCGCGCTCTGCTACGAGAGCGAAATCGGCAGGAAAGTGATTCTGACTTACCGGGAGCTTTATGTAGAAGTCAACAAGTTTGCCAATGTTCTGAAAGGCCTCGGGGTTAAGAAGGGCGACAGGGTCTGCCTGTATATGCCGATGATTCCCGAATGCGCCATTGCCATGCTGGCCTGCACCAGGATTGGCGCCATTCACTCCATCGTCTTCGGCGGTTTCAGTTCCGAGTCGCTGGCTGACAGGATCAATGACGCTACAGCCAAGATTTTGATAACCGCTGACGGAAACTTCCGGAGAGGGACTCCGTTCCCGCTGAAGAACAATGCTGACGTGGCTTTGCAAAGCACCCCGTCCATCGAAAAGGTTGTTGTTGTGAAGAACGCCGGCAACGAAATTAACATGGTGGAAGGCCGTGACCTCTGGTACCACGACCTGATGGCTACAGCCGACAAGTACTGCCCGCCCGAAGAGATGGAAGCCGATGCTCCCTTGTTCATTCTCTATACCTCCGGTTCCACCGGTAAACCCAAGGGCGTACAGCATACTACCGCCGGTTACCTGACCCAGGTTCAGGCAACCCTGAAGTATGTGTTTGACCTTAAAGAAACCGATACCTTCTGGTGCACCGCCGACATCGGCTGGATCACCGGCCACAGCTACGTGGTATACGGCCCGCTGGCTCTCGGCATGACCAGCTTCATGTATGACGGTACCATCGACTATCCGGACAAGGACAGAATGTGGGATATGGCCGAAAGATGGGGTGTAACGGTATTCTACACCGCTCCTACTGCTATCAGGACATTCATGAAGTGGGGGACCGAGTATCCCAAGAAGCATGACCTGTCACAGCTCCGCCTGCTCGGCACCGTCGGTGAGCCCATCAACCCTGAAGCCTGGATGTGGTACTATGAGAATATCGGCGGAGGCCGCTGCCCGATTATGGATACATGGTGGCAGACCGAAACTGGTGGCTTTATGATCACCCCGACTCCGATCATCCCGTTGAAGCCCGGGACCGCAACCATCCCGTTCCCCGGCATTGAGGTTGACGTTGTCGATGAGAACAAGCAGCCTACCGACAGGGGATATCTCGTTGTCAAGTCCCCGTGGCCTTCCATGCTGATGACTATCTGGGGCGATGACAACAGGTATATTGACCAGTACTGGAAGCGTTTCGGCGATATGTACTTTGCCGGCGACGGCGCCAAGAGGGACGAAATGGGTTACATATGGGTAACCGGTCGTGTGGATGACGTGCTCAACGTATCCGGACACCGTCTCGGAACTGCCGAAATCGAGAGCGCCCTTGTTGAATGTGAAGAGGTGGCCGAAGCAGCTGTTATCGGTAAGAAACACGATGTTAAGGGCGAGGCTCCGTGCGCCTTCGTCATCCTGAAAGACGGGTTCACCGGCAGTCCGGAGCTTGTCGATAAACTGAAGAAGCATGTTGGTGTGAAGATTGGTCCTATTGCCCGTCCGGATGACATCATCTTCACTGCCAGCCTGCCCAAGACCCGTTCCGGTAAAATTATGCGCCGTCTCCTGAGGGATATTGCCGAAGGCCGTGCCCTCGGTGACGTAACGACATTGGCGGATCCCGGCGCAATGCAGGAGATTGCCGCTCAGTACGCCGGCAAGGAAGACTAAAGCCTCAACGGGCTGTCCCATAAGTAACTGGGGCAGCCCTTTTTTAACTGTTGAGAGTCCGCTTATCAAACTTGCCTTTGGTGGTGAAGGCCACCCAGTCCACAAAGGATATGCCGGAGCTGGCGTAAAATTCTGCTTCTCTGGCTTTTTCTTCGTCCCATTCCTTGAAAAATTCCTTGACTTCTTCCAATGCTTCAAAAAAAACCTTTTCATCAATGAGCCCGTATTGAAAGAGAAGGACCTTGAGAGTATTGTTTTCGTACTCCAGGTTTTTTATCCGGCTGAACAATTCAATGAACATAAAGCGAATATAATCGGGACCGATTTCGCGGCCTGTGTCGCTCAGCATCGCCCAGATCTTCTTGTCAGCCAACATATCCCATGGTTCTTCGTTTTTCACTGGTTTCTCCGCCTTTCATAAAAGTTATCGTGCTTTTTGCTGGCATTTACAGGGTATCCCAATGTTAAGACTTTTTATACAATTTTATGTAAACTTTCAGGAAAGCGTTTAAAACGGGGTACACTCCTTTAATGACCGTTCGGGGGTCATTTTCGACCATTCGCCGTCAAATTACTGACATTCGCCCTTGATATGTTTTACAATGTAGACATGCAAAACGAGATATCAGAAAATTATTATTATTCAGGCGAAAGAGGGTGGTTATCCGGACAGCAAGCATTAGCATAGTCACTGAACAATCATGATACCAGGAAATGAAAAGTATTTTTTGGGGGGAGAAATTAAATGGAAAACGTTGCCTTGGAAAACCGTGTATTCTATCCGCCTGCCGATATAGCGGAAAGCGCAAATGCCAAAGCAGATATTTATGAGTGGGCAAAGAAAGACCGTCTTGGTTTCTGGGACGCTCATGCCAAGGAACTGGTAACCTGGTTTAAACCTTATGAGAAGGTCCTCGATGACAGTAATGCCCCTTTTTTCAAGTGGTTTGTCAATGGAAAGCTCAACGTATCGTATAACTGCGTGGACCGTCACGCCAAATCACACCGCCGGAACAAAGCCGCTATCCTGTATGAGAGTGAAATCGGCAAAAAGGTGGTCCTTACCTACGGAATGCTGTACCGGGAAGTCAACAAGTTTGCCAACGCCCTGGCCGGCCTTGGGGTCAAAAAGGGCGACAGGGTAGCTTTATATATGCCTATGATTCCCGAAGCCACTATAGCCATGCTGGCCTGCACCAGAATAGGCGCCCCGCATTCGCTGGTATTCGGCGGGTTCAGCCCGGAAGCTTTACGTGACCGGATTAACGACTGCCAGGCCAAAGTGCTGATAACCGCCGACGGCAACTTCCGCCGGGGGACTCCGTTCCCGCTGAAGCAGAATGCCGACAAGGCCATGGAAGACACCCCGACAATTGAAAAGTGCGTCGTAGTGAAAAATGCTGAAAACGAAGTAAATATGAAAGAAGGACGCGATGTTTGGTACCATGACCTGATGGCCGCTGCCGGAAGCTACTGCGAGCCTGAGGTAATGGATTCCGAGGATATGCTCTTTATCCTTTATACGTCCGGGACAACCGGAAAACCGAAAGGTGTGGTACATACTACCGGTGGTTACCTGGTACAAACCCAGGCGACCCTTAAGTATGTCTTTGACATTAAAGAGGATGACGTTTACTGGTGTACGGCCGATATAGGCTGGATCACCGGCCACAGTTATGTTGTTTATGCCCCGCTGGCTCTTGGGACAACCACTTTTATGTATGACGGGACCATCGATTATCCCGATAAAGACAGAATGTGGGATATGGCTGAAAGATACGGTGTGACCAAGTTCTATACAGCTCCCACGGCAATCCGTACCTTCATGAAGTGGGGGACCGAATATCCCAAAAAGCATGACCTCTCTGCCATAAAAATTCTTGGTTCGGTAGGTGAACCGATTAACCCTGAAGCCTGGATGTGGTACTATGAGAATATCGGCGGCGGTAAAGCGCCCATCATGGATACATGGTGGCAGACCGAAACCGGCGCGTTCATGGTAACCCCCCTTCCCGGCGTGACCCCCTTAAAACCGGGTACAGCTACCAACCCGTTCCCGGGAATAGAAGTCGATGTGGTGGATGAAAACAAGAACCCGGCTGATGTAGGCTACCTGGTTGTCAAGTCCCCGTGGCCTTCTATGCTGCGGACTATATACGGCGACCCTGACCGTTATGTTGACCAGTACTGGAAGCGTTTCGGCGATATGTACTTTGCCGGCGACGGCGCCAGGAGAGACGAGATGGGCTACATCTGGGTAACCGGCCGTGTGGACGATGTTCTCAATGTATCAGGACACCGTCTGGGTACCGCTGAAGTCGAAAGTGCACTGGTTGAATGCGAGGAGGTTGCCGAAGCAGCTGTTGTCGGCAAGAAACATGAAGTCAAGGGAGAATCCGTGTGCTGCTTTGTTATCCTGAAGGACGGTTTTGAAGGCAGCCCCGAGCTTATCGACAAGCTGAAAAAGCACGTGGCTGTCAAAATTGGGCCTATTGCCCGCCCGGATGACGTCATCTTTACCGGAAGCTTACCAAAGACCCGTTCAGGCAAGATTATGCGCCGTCTCCTCAGGGACATCGCTGAAGGCCGTGCTATAGGTGATGTAACAACCCTGGCTGATCCCGGAGCAATGCAGGAAATAGCTGCCAAGTACGCAGGAAAAGAAGATTAGTTTTCACGGGGCTGTCTCAAAAGAGGCAGCCCCGGCCTGTTTACAACCATATATTAGAAATAAATTCCGGCAGGAAATGTTTTGTTTCTATCGAATGTTGTTATTTGCGACTGCTTAACAGCCAGGTTTCATTTTACGGGAGGGCTTATTGTGGCCAAGGCAGTTTTAAATCTCATGCCGGGAAGACTCAGGCCCGTTCTGAAGAAATACCTGCCAGCCATCAGAAGGGCCGGCCGTTACGTATTCAGGTGGAGGGTTTTCTGGCTGCTGGTTTTTGCGCTGATCTGTTCAACCATATATTATCCCCCTGCAGGTGACCGGCTGATTAATTTTATGTCCAGGCAAAAGCCCCCTTTTGCCGAACTTCCGGCCAATGCCAGGCTGGATATGAAAACCACGGTGGCCTATAAGCAGGAGAAACTGACGGTGGTCAGGACAAACCTGAAGAATGTATTATTGATGATCCAGCGGGATTTGGGGATTAGGGAGATCGAGAGCAAAAAGCTGGTCAGCGTGAGCGCCAGCATGCCAATCTCATCAGACGTTGAGAAGATTTATCTGCCTGAAAGCGACAACCGGCCTGCCAGGGATGACCTGAGTATTATAAAGGATAACCTCGTTGATGCCGTAAAGGCCTATTTTGACATGTTAACGGTCAGGATTGTTACCATCGACAATAAACCTGTAATTGTTGACGATAACGGGCAAATTGTACCTTACGACAAGACGGACCGTATCCTGCGGTGGGGAAGGTTAATCGAGACCACGGCCCGAAAATACCAGACCGACCCCGCCATCATCGCGGCCATAATAGAACAGGAATCCGGAGGAAATGCTGCCGCGGTAAGCCGTGCGGGGGCTGTAGGCCTTATGCAGCTGATGCCCGGAACGGCCAGGGGGTTAGAGGTTGACCCCTATGACCCTGCCCAGAATATCGACGGCGGTACCCGGTATTTCCTGTACCAGTACCGGACCTTTGGCAATCTGGAACAGGCCCTGGCCGCATATAACGCCGGGCCCAATAACGTGAGAAACGGCAACTACCTCTTTATTCCGGAAACCCGCGGGTATGTCACCAATGTTCCCAGGCTTATAGAAAAATACCGGAGACTATTTGCCCAGAGCCAGAAAAAGTGAGACTGTAAGAGCAGTCTCATTTTATTTAGCAATATTTTTCAGGCCGGCCTTTTTGGCTGCTTCGATGGCGTTACGGTAGTCTTCCCCGGTTATCCTCTTGGACAGTTCGGGGTATTTGTAGGCGTAGTGCTCCGGATGATACTGGGCCATGATGTTTACATAAGTATCGGGGGAAATTTCCCTGGCAAGAAATTCCATGATTTTCTCTGTCCCGGCCAGTCCGTCAGGAAGTACCAGGTGCCGTACAATTAACCCCCGGTACGCTATCCCCTGCTGGTCGACCTTGAGGTCGCCTACCTGTCTGTGCATTTCCTGAACAGCTTTTTTGACAATCCTGAAGTAATCTTTGACTCCCGAGTATTTTTGCGCGTAGAATTCATCGGAAAACTTAATATCCGGCATATAGATGTCGATAATTCCTTCCAGCATCTTGAGGGTGTCCACCAGGTCGTAGCCGCCGGAATTATAGACAATGGGGATGTTCAGCCCCTTTTTTGCCGCCAGGTAAACGGCTTCAACTATCTGAGGGACCACGTGGCTGGGTGAAACCAGGTTGATGTTGTGGCAGCCGTATTTTTGCAGAGCCAGCATGACCCTGGCAAGTTCGGCCGGCGTTGTTTCATCCCCTTCCCCGCACTGGCTTATCTCATAATTTTGGCAGAATACGCAGCGCAGGTTGCAGTACGAGAAAAATATTGTCCCGGAGCCGTAACGCCCCACCAGTTCCCGTTCTTCACCAAAGTGGGCGTTATAACCGGAAACTATGGCGTTTTTGCCTGTCCGGCAAAACCCTTTTTCCCCGTTCAGCCTGTCAACAGAACACTGGTGAGGGCACAGGTTGCAGTTGCCCAGCATTTTATGGAGCGCTTGCACCCTGTTTTCCAATTCCTTGATTTTTATTAATTCCAGATACCCGGGTAAAGTTTTCAATTACCGGACCTTCTTTCGAGAGATTTATAAAAGTTCGAGGGAATTATAAAAGAATAATAGCTTGGGTTATCCGTCCCAAACTATTATTTCCGTAAATAATGAAAAATTAATAATTCAAAAATTTCCTCTTACCTTCAAAACTGTGGTTCCCCGGAAGCTGCAGGCTTTTCTCCCGCCTTGCCCGCCACGGGATAAGAATACTTGAGATTCGGAGCGGAAGCGGACGGCAGACTGATCTTGTCCGCCTGTTTTATTTCCAGGGGGATTTTATAAAGGTTTCTCAGGTAGTCAATAACCCCCTTGGGAATGGATATGCCTTTTTCGAGGGCGCTTGGTTCCCCGATGGCCTTAATGACATACGGATAAGACAGTTCCTTGCCGTCCATCAAAATAGTGGACAACTCGTCAGAGGGCAGGAACGAAGTGGCGCCGGTTACCCGGATACCGTTCACCGATATGGCTTCCGCATTGGCATTCCAAAGCTCGTTTACTATGTCAATGATATCCTGGTACCCCAAATAGTTCTGGTCGTTTTCGGGGATTGTAATAATCAGCCCGGGGCCTTCCACCGGGGTTAAACCGGTCGCAATGTTCAGTTTTTGCTGTTCCCTCTTCAACGCCTCAACCAGGAGTTTATTCTGGTCGTTGCTCTGCTCCAGCAGCCTGAGCTGGGTCCGCAGGTCCCATACTTCCTGAATAAGCTGGTAGTATTTGGTGTTCAGGTCCCTGGAGATGGCAGCCAGGGTTTCGTTGCTTTGAAAATTCAGGTCATTGTCCATGGCCTTGTGTGTTCTGAACTGCAGGGAAAAGAGCAATCCCAGGCATAAGAAGGCAATAGTTAAGGTAAGCTGCCATTTATTTCTAAACATCACTGCACCTCATGGGTAGTGGATTGGGAATTTTTTATATTGTTAGACAGGTATTTGCTCACCAGTTCGCGCCTGATGATGGCGATATTCTGAAATATTCTTACCCCGAAGACAAAGACGGCCACATAGTAAAGATCGACGCCTATCCAGTCACCGAGAAGCACCAGGAAGGCGGAAACAGTACTATTGATAAAAAAGCCTGTCATCAGAATAGCCGCGTCGTATTTTTCCTTCATGACCGCTGTCACTCCACCCAGAGTGGAGTCGAGAGTGGCCAGAATGGCCACGGAAAAGTAGGGGGCAAAATTGGCAGGCACTGTGAATGTGAGTGTTTGCCCGATAAGAAATCCCAGAAGCAGGCCTAAAAACGGCAGCCACATTATTACACACCTTCTTTCGGGGGGGCAGCGTAATTAAAGGTGTAGCTCCCCTTGTATTCGGGAATGAATATATCATTTCGCTTTTCCAGGGTTACGGGAAAATGGGACTGTTCGAGGATCGTATATTCCCCTGCCCTCACTGACTCTTCCAGTTTATCGGGATTGCCGATAGCGCTTATCTTGTAAGGAGGAGCCAATCGATTGAGATTTACCGTGATAAACACTCCGGCACACCGGATGTCCGAAGTGGACACGACTCTCTCCCCGTTAACGGAGATAGCTTCCGCCCCTCCGGCCCGGAGGTCGTTCACGATGTAGAGTATGTCGGTGTAATGAATAATATAAAAATCCACTTCTGACTCTTTGGCTGTTTTGGCCTTTTCCTGGTCTTTCAGGGTTATTTCAATACCCGGCCCTTCCACAGCCGTCAACCCGGCGAGAAATTGCAGCCTTTCCAGTTCTTTTTGGAGGGGTTCAAGTCCGGTTTGGGCAGTTTTTGCGGTCTGGTACTTCTGGATTTTCTCCCGGATACTCTTAATCTCCGATTCCAGTTCGGCTATTTTCTGGTCCTGGGTTTTAATGACGTTGACCAGGGTTTTGTTCCTGGCGGCCATAGGATTTTCATGCAGATGTGTTTTTAGATTTGACGTAAATAAGGCGCCAAACAAAAGACAGACGACGGTTATGGACAGGTGCCATTTTTCCAGTTTCAAAACGGGGCCGCTCCCTTCCATTGTGAACGTATCAATACTATTCTATAATTAAAAATAAACTCCTGCTTGCCGGGAACAATTGAAGGGGACCGTTTACCCGGTGTCGAATTAAAGATATTAGAATTATTACCGGGGCTAACCAGCCTCTAAATTACACATAATATTTAAAGACCGGGTAATCAAACCGAACAGCAGACAGAAGGCTGGGTAAAGACCATAACCGGTCAGGAGAAGTGGGGTGTCCGGATTGCCGTTTCAGCTGCCTGCAATCAGTTTTGTCAATATCATCGATATGCTGGTGGTAGCGGCTTTAATCTACAAATTGTTTCTGTGGATAAAGGGCACGCGGGCGGTACAGCTGCTCAAAGGACTGGTTGTGCTGGTGATAGCTACCACTATCAGCGACTGGTTGGGTCTTTACACGATAAACTGGATTTTCACCAATATCCGGACCATGGTCATCGTGGCTATTCCGGTAGTTTTCCAGCCCGAGCTGCGCCGGGCTCTGGAACGTCTCGGAAGGGGCAAATTTTTTGCCAGGCCGCTTGTTTTTTTGGGTGAAGAAGACACTGCCAGGATAATCAATGAAATTGTCCGGGCTATTTCAGTGATGGCCAAGAACAAAATGGGCGCTCTTATCGTCATAGAAAGGGAGACCGGTATAAACGAATATATCGAGACCGGGGTCAGGCTTGATGCGGTGGTTTCCGGTGAGTTCCTGATCAATATTTTCATTCCCAATTCGCCGCTGCATGACGGGGCTGTGATTATCCGGGGAGACCGGGTGGCTGCCGCCGGGTGTTTCCTGCCGTTAACAGAAAATCCCAACCTGACCAAGGAGCTGGGGACCAGGCACAGGGCAGCCATCGGTATTACTGAAATATCGGATTCCCTTGCCCTGGTGGTCTCTGAGGAAACAGGCACCATTTCCGTGGCCCACGAAGGAAAACTCACTCGTTATTTAGACGAAAAAAGTCTCCGGGAAGTTCTCACTGAAATGTTGATTCAGAAGACAAACAACCAAGTATCTTTTTGGAACTGGAGGTCATAGCCTGTGGGCAGGTTCAGCCAGGGGAACTGGGGTATCAAGATCTTGTCATTGGCGCTGGCGGTTGTCTTATGGATATATGTTTCCAATGAGAAAAACCCCACCAAAGGGCAGGTATTCAAAGATATTCCGATAGAGACCAGAGGTGTCGGGCCCAACCTCGCTGTTTCGCAGCTGCCGGGCAGCGCCAGTGTCCGGGTCCAGGCGAACCAGGAGGTGCTGGCCAATTTGAGCCCGCGTTCTATTGAGGTGTTTGTAGACCTTGGGGGTGTTAAACCCGGCCGGGCTACGGTGCCAGTCCAGGTTAGAGTGCCGGAGGGGGTTAAAGTTACGGATTTGAGACCCCGGGAGGTACAGGTCCAGCTGGAAACTCTGGTGGAAAAACAGGTGCCTGTGAGTGTGCGTTCTAACGGTTCACCGGGTGAAGGCTACCGGGTGCTGGATATAAAAACAAAGCCGGACCAAATTGTTTTGAGAGGCTCCAAGAGTATTCTGGAGCGGGTGGAAGCCGCTTATATTGATGTCCTGCTGAAGGGTAAAAACAGGTCGTTTGGGGAAACGGTCCCGGTAATAGTCAGTGACGACCGTGGGAACTTCTTAGAAGAGAGACTTGTCAAAAGGATTCCCCCGGTAGTTGACATTTTGGTTTCCATCGTACCGGACAGGCCAACAAAACAGGTTCAGGTGGTTCCTCAAATAACAGGTCAGCCGGCCGTGGGATATGTGGTGACTATGAGTGAGGTTGAACCGCCCGAACTGATTATTACGGGTAACCAGGAGGTATTGGACGGTATCAGCCGGGTTTCTACCCGGCCCGTTGATATTAACGGGGCCAAAGAAGATGTGTATATGGATATAGAACCGCAGTTACCCGAAGGGGTCATCGCGAACAGGCGGTCATTGAAAATCCTGGTCAAAATAGAACGGAAATAGGGCGTAACGGACAAGACGGTGTGGAGCATATTATACATTGACAACGCTTTGCTCTCGGGATATAATTATTTTTATGTTTTAGGGGGTCAGGATGGTTTTTCGGCTTACCGGTATTAAAATGGAACTTGACAGGGACGCGTCGGAATTATTGAGCCTGATTGCCAGGAAGCTTTCCGTGCCCCCGGGAGAAATCAGGGATTACCGAATAATTAAAAAGGCCCTTGACGCCAGGAAGAAAAACAGCCTCTTTTTTGTTTATACAGTGGATGTTACCTTAAGTGGAAAAGGGGCCGGAACAGTTTCCCGCCGGAGAATTCCGGGTCTGACCAGGGTCAGTCCAGAACCCCGGACTGCACCGTTGCCGGGGAACGTACCCTTAAAGAACAGGCCCGTGGTGGTGGGGGCCGGGCCGGCCGGAATTTTTGCCGCCCTTACCCTGGCCAGAAACGGGTACCGCCCCCTGGTTTTCGAGCGCGGCCGGGATGTGGATACACGGACCGCGGATGTAGAGGGTTTCTGGTTAAAACGTTTACTTAACCCCGAATCTAATGTACAATTTGGAGAGGGAGGAGCCGGCACCTTTTCAGACGGCAAACTGACCACCCGGATCAATGACCCCCGGGTAAGAAGCGTGCTGGAGGATTTCGTGAAAGCGGGGGCGCCGGAAGAGATACTTTATCTCCACAAACCTCATATCGGGACCGACAGGTTACGGGCTGTAGTAAAGAACCTGCGCATATCCCTCCAGGATATGGGCGGTGAAATATATTTTGCTTCCAAGGTAACCGGCCTGCTGCTGGAAAACCGCAAAGTTACCGGCGTCATAATCAATGGGGAGCATGAGGTCCCCGCCGGTGCGGTTGTCCTGGCCATAGGTCATAGCGCCCGCGATACATATCAAATGCTGGAGCAGTCAGGATGCCCTATTGAACAAAAGGCGTTTTCCATCGGCGTGAGAGTGGAACATCCCCAGAACCTTATTGACTGCGCCCAGTACGGCAGGTTTGCCGGCCACCCCAAACTGGAGGCGGCCGACTACCAGCTGGTATTTAAGAATGAGGAGATGCAGAGAACCGCCTATACATTTTGTATGTGCCCCGGAGGCCGGGTGGTGGCTGCCGCATCGGAAGGTAACACCGTGGTAACCAATGGGATGAGCGACTATGCCCGGGATTCAGGGGTAGCCAACAGCGCGGTGGTCGTCTCCGTTGGTCCCGATGATTTTGGGAGCGCCGATCCCCTGGCAGGTATAGAGTTTCAGCGCAAGTGGGAAAGGGCGGCCTTTCACGCCGGGGGCGGAAACTACAATGCTCCCGCCCAGTTGGTGGAGGATTTTCTGGCCGGCAGGGCCTCCGGCAGTCTGGATGCGGCTCCCTGGGCTACTTACAGGCCGGGCCTTACGCCTGCGGACCTGCATGAGTGCCTGCCCGGTTATGTGACATCTATGTTGGAAGAAGCCATCCGTTCATTTGACCGGAAACTGAAAGGGTTCGCCCTGCCGGAGGCGGTATTGACAGGTGTTGAGACCAGAACTTCAGCCCCGGTCCGCCTGCTCAGGAGCGCCAACCGGGAGTCTATAGGCATCGAGGGACTTTACCCGGCCGGGGAAGGGGCCGGATATGCCGGCGGTATTGTGAGCGCCGCGGTGGATGGGATTAGAGTGGCGGAAGCCATTATCAGCAAATTCAGAAAGGAAGTATATTAATTTATGAGAGAACTGTTCGGTACGGATGGGGTCCGCGGGGTGGCCAACAGGGACCTGACCCCAATCCTGGCATATAAAATCGGCATGGCCGGGGCTTACGTGCTCACCAGGAACGCCAAGGGACCGGTAAAACCAACTATTGTAATCGGCAAGGACACGCGAATTTCCGGGGATATGCTGGAAGCAGCCCTGACGGCAGGGATCTGCTCCGTGGGGGTGGATGTTCTCCGGGTCGGGGTTATGCCAACACCGGCTATAGCTTTTCTTACCAGAGACCTGAAAGCCACCGCCGGGGTGGTTATATCTGCTTCCCACAACCCGGTGGAAGACAACGGCATCAAGTTTTTTTCCTCTACCGGGTATAAACTTCCCGATGAACTGGAGATGGAAATAGAGCGGCTCATCAGCACGGAAGGAATGCGTGAACTCCCCTGCCCCACCGGATCCGAAGTGGGAGCTGTCCGGGATGTTCCCGATGCTGCCGACCGGTACGTAAACTTCGCCAAGAGCACTGTTAACTGCCGGCTGGACGGTTTGAAGATTGTGGTGGACTGCGCCAACGGCGCCGCTTCTTTTGTTGCCCCAAGGATTCTGAGGGAACTGGGGGCGGAGGTTATTCCGATCTGTAATGAACCGGACGGCATTAATATAAATAAGGGCTGCGGTTCCACCAATCCGCAGGTGATGGCCAGAAAAGTGGTGGAATCCGGGGCCGATTTCGGTCTGGCTCATGACGGGGATGCGGACAGGGTTATTGCCGCCGATGAGGAAGGGAATATTGTCGACGGCGACCATATTATGGTTATCTGCAGTACACATCTGAAGAGGCAGGGAAAACTGCCCAATAACACAGTGGTAGTCACGGTGATGAGCAACCTGGGACTCAGGCTGGGACTGAAGAATGCCGATATCAGGGTCCTGGAGACCCAGGTGGGGGACCGCTATGTCCTGGAAGAACTCTTAAGGAGCGGGGCTGTTTTCGGCGGCGAGCAGTCAGGCCATATTATCTTCCTGGAACACAATACCACCGGTGACGGCATCGTGACAGGATTGCAGCTGGCGGCTGTGGTCAAGGAAACGGGTAAGACTCTGGGAGAGCTGGCGGCCCAGATGGAGAGGCTGCCCCAGGTCCTGGTCAATGTCCGGGTAAGCGACAAAACCGCGGCCATGAATAACGCCGAAGTCCAGGAGGCTGTCAGGAGTGGTCAGGAAGTCCTGGGTGAAAAAGGCCGGATCCTGGTCAGGCCGTCGGGTACCGAGCCGAAGATACGGGTGATGGCTGAAGGGCCGGATGAAGACCAACTGCAGGACATAGTTGAAAATATCGCTTCCGTCATCTCGCGGGTAGCGGGGTAGAAGTGGCTGGTGGAACGAAGTGAATTGGCCCAAAGTATTTGAAGGGGGGTGCGGAGAATAGAATCTGCAAGACAACTGAATATGGGAAAATTGAATATTTAAACAACTTAATATCACAACCAAAGATTGAACTATTGTTTTAGTTAAGCGCCTGAACTCAGTTTAGGGTTATGAGTGGATGAGTTTAACGCCACTCGTTGCTGAGTTGACGAGGATGGGGGTTTATCGGATATTCGGCGGGTGCCCCCCGGTTGACCACAACCGTAAGACGGCATACAAAACCGCCCGGCGACGGGCGGCACAAAGATGCCCGGGTGGCTAATGACGGTTTAGATTCAAAGCGGAGGTTGTAGCAGTATGTGTGGAATAGTCGGATATATCGGACCCAAACCGGTGGTGCCGGTTTTAATAGAAGGATTAAAGAAGCTGGAATATCGGGGGTATGATTCTTCGGGTATTGCGGTAATAGAAAAAAAGAAGATTCTGGTGGTAAAGAGTGTCGGCAAGATCGCCAAACTGGAAGAAAAAATAGAGACATATACTCCTGAGGGCAATATCGGGATCGGTCACACGCGCTGGGCTACTCATGGAAGGCCCTCGGATATCAACTCCCACCCTCACACCGACTGTACAGGCGATTTTGCCGTAGTCCACAACGGGATTATTGAGAATTACCTGGAACTGAAAGAGTGGCTGGAGTCCGAAGGTCACGAGTTTGTATCGGAAACAGATACCGAGGTTTTACCTCACCTGGTGGAACATTTCTACCAGGGTGACCTGGAGGCGGCTGTGCGGGAAGTGGTCAAGAAGCTGGAAGGTTCATATGCCATGGTGGTCCTGGCCAAAAAAGAGCCGGGCAAACTGGTGGCAGCCCGCAAAGACAGCCCGCTGGTGGTCGGCCTGGGCAAGGGGGAATACTTCCTGGCTTCGGACATTCCGGCTACCCTGACCCATACTAGAGAGAATTATATCCTAAATGACGGGGAAATCGCCGTTCTGACCAAAGACGGCGTCAGGGTTACGGACAGCGAAGGAGAGGAAATTAAGAAAGAGGTATTCCACGTGAAGTGGGATGCAGTGGCTGCCGAAAAGGGCGGTTACCCTCATTTTATGCTGAAGGAGATCCATGAACAGCCTAAAGCTATCAGAGAGACCCTGAGCGGGCGGCTTTCGCCGGACAATAAACAGGTGATCCTGAAAGAACTGAGCATGACGGCAGATGAAATAAAAAATTTGCGCAATATCTTTGTCGTGGCCTGCGGTACCGCCTATCATGCGGGCATGGTGGGCAAATACGTAATTGAGGACCTGGCCAGGATCCCTGTCACGGTGGATATTGCTTCCGAGTTCCGCTACCGGAACCCGATAATCAACGAGGGCGACCTGGTTATCGTTATCAGCCAGTCCGGGGAGACTGCCGATACCCTGGCGGCCTTAAGGGAGTCCAAAAAGGCCGGGGCCAAGATTCTGGCGGTTACCAACGTGGTCGGCAGTTCCGTTTCCCGGGAAGCCGATGACGTGATCTATACCTGGGCCGGCCCGGAGATCGCCGTGGCTTCCACCAAGGCTTACTCTGCCCAGTTGGTAGTCATGTTCCTGTTAGG
>DYZU01000122.1 GCA_022735835.1 Thermincola sp.
GTGAACGCTGGCCTCCCGCAGTTCTTTTTTGATTTCTGTCTCCAGGTTGTCACAGCACTGCCTGGCCTCCTGCACCGAACTTCCCTTCGGCACGACTATATGAATATTGATGGAAGTCCCCTGCGGTCCCCGGCTCACTTCCAGGTCATGATAATCCTTAATCAGCGAAAACTTTTTCCGCATAATTTTTTTTACCTTATTCTTCGTTTCCTCTATTTTGGCCCTGACCTCTTCCCAGTTTTCCTCAGGTTCGAAATGCAGCACTATATCGTCACCGTGTTTGGACAGCTTTTCCTCCACCACGGAAGCAATTTTGTGGCCGTCCACAAAGGATATGTTACGGTCCATCACCACGTGCAGGTCCCCGTGAATACGTCCCCCCGCCTGCCGCAGCCGGACCTTGTGCACCCCAACAACACCGGGGATTTCCATTACTTCCCCGGCAATCCTTTTGTCAAGCCCCTGGGGGGCTTTATCCAGCAACACGTCAATAGTCCGCCTGGCCAGTTTCCAGCTGGCCAGAATAACGACCACGGCCACAACCAGCGCGGCCAGCGGGTCGGCATAGGTAAGACCGTATTTGGTAAAAACCAAACCCGCTATTACCACGAGAGAGCTGAAAATGTCGCTCGTAAAATGCAGGGCGTCAGCTTCCAGGGCCTGGCTGTTATACTTTCTGGCCGCCCGGGAGAGAGCCCTCGACCTGGAAAAATCGACCACGATAGAAACAACTATCACCGCAAAGCTCCATATATTGATTTCCACCGGCACCTCTTTGAAAAGAAGCCGGTTAACAGCTTCCTTGATGATCCAGGCACACGTGATAAACAAAAGGATGGACTCTATCAAAGCGGAAAAATTCTCTACCTTGGCATGCCCGTAATGATGCTTCTCATCAGCCGGTTTATCGGATACCCGCACCGCAAAATAAGTAACGAGGGCCGCGGCAAAATCCAGGGCGGAGTGGGCAGCTTCCGAAATGATTCCCAGGCTGCCGGTCAGGAAACCGACAGCCAGTTTGCCGATAGTCAGGAAAAATGAGGCCGCCACTGAACTCAGAGCCACCCTTTTTTTCTCCTCAATATGACCTTCAATACTTGCCATTGACCGGATTCCTCCCCACCCTTCTAACTTAAAAGCCTGTGGTACCTTTAGGTCCCACAGGCTTTCCCTGCTGCACTAAGCCCGGCTCACCGGAAAACCGGCTGCCTGATCCTTGTGCTTAGTATAACATACCAACTCTGGTATTTCAAGTTGTTTTCCCCAAAAAACCTCCAGTAAAAAACATCTACTTATACAATATTTCTAACCTGTAACCTATGAACTGCGCCGCAGGGTCGCGGGTTTCCCCGCCATAGAAATACACGGTGACCATCCGGTTTCCCTTGGTATAGGTTACCGCGAAATTGTCACTGCCCTCGGCGGGGCCTTCCGATCTGGTCCAACCGGCGGCCGTCAGGTTTTGGTCATACCAGGCATAGACCTCAGGTCCGCTAACGGACTGCCGGCGGTCGGAAACTAAAAACTTAGCGCCGGCAGTATTGTACTCAGCCTTAAACCAGGGCTCGCCGGCCCATATCCGCGCATCCTGGGGAACTGACCACCGGAATCCCGGATATTGAGGAATATCTTCGGGCACCATCTGGACAAAATTGACATTATGGCCCTGTTCATGGCAGGAGAAACAGCTGGTATTCTTGACACTTATGGAATATTTGACTATATCCTTGGCCCCCGGAGAGTGGCATACCTCACAGCCGTTCGACCGGTGGAACTGCGGTTCACTCAGAATGGAATCGGAATGACAGGTCTGGCAGTAACTGTCAAGGCCGTTATTGTGGGCCGGGTGTCCTCCGGTCGGCCCCAGGTCATGACATGCCGAACAGGAAGAATCTTTGGTCTCGATAGCAGTTGTCACACGCGTCTGTGTGTTTAAGTGGCAGGTGTAACAGGTTAAGGCGTTCCCGGAACTGTCCGTCCTCCTCTGGTGCTCCCGGGTCAGGGCCACCGCATGGCAGGTGTCACACCCGGTAGAGGTGGACCGGTGGCGTTCGGCGGTATTTGTCACCCCGTGATACGGGGGTATTCCCGTGGTCCAGGTCCCGGCATGGCACCCAACGCAACTGTCGGTAGTCTGCACAGGATGGTCAGGCTTTACGGAAACAGGTAAACCGTTAGAGTGGTATGATGCGGGGTAATTACCGGAATTGTAATGGCATTTGTAACAATCGTCCAGCGGGTAAACCGGTTTATACGGGTCAAGATTGGTACCATGGCACTTGCCGCAGCTGTTCACCGGGTGGGTTGTCCTGGAGTGGCACTTCTGGCAGGCATTATCATCAACCGGAAAAGTCATTTCTCTGTATGTATTTACCGTAAAGTTCCACCGGGCCTGAGTCGTATTGCCGGACGCGTCCTGAACCGCCAGGGTCACGGTATGAGTTGTTTCATTGGCCAGGTCTGCGGGAGGAATATAAGACACTTTGCCGGTCACCGGATCAAAGCCGGCCCGGACGGTGTCCCCATCCAGCGTCATGGTCACCGAACCGGCATCCATTGTCGGATTGTCTTTGATCACGGCGGATATTAACGGCCGCCTGTCGGCGACAGTCGCCCCGTCAGCCGGAGTCAGGGACGATATTTGGGGAGGCTGCGCTACTGTAAAGGACCAGCTTAAGGTTGAAACATTCCCGACCCGGTCTTTAACCGATACTTCAACGTTATGAACCCCGTTGGCTAAATTGGCCGGATAATAAATATTGAGAGTAGTATAATCATCGGTCCATTCATCAATCCAGCCGTATTGTCTTATGGGGGTGACAGCCGCGCCGTCCACCTTCATATTTACAGTGGTTGCGTTAACTTCGTCGCTGTCTGTGACAGTCAGGGTTATGGTGACACTCCCCGAGCTTATCACCGCATCTTGGCCGGGGAAAATACCGGAAAAAGTCGGCCCCAGGGTATCAGCGAAAACGGGACTGGAAACAGGAAGAATCAGCGAGAGACAGATTAAGATAGCCCGAAGCAGAGTTGTTTTTTGGAAACGTAACCGTGAATTCCCCATCCTTTCCTTCGCTCCTCGAAAAAAGTTTTTGAAATACGTTACCCGGTCTTCAGCCTAACTTTCACCCCCTTCATTTTTAACCTTCAATGCTATACAAATGTTTATCGACATTTTTCGACATTTACTTACCAAATTCCTGCCCAAATTTACTGCCAATTGAAAAATAAAAAGCGCACGCGTCCGCGTACGCCTAAGTTTCATCGGAATTTTTCCCTTTCAGCCTGGACATCCCGATAAGGGCAACTCCCACCGCATTGTCACTGCTAAACTCCGCCGGGGCAAAATACAGCCGGGTGTTTTTAACTTTCTCCGGCAGTCCGGTTGACAATCTCTCCCTGATAAACTTATTTGCGGCCACCCCTCCCACAACCAGGACACCGCCAAGACCGGTCTCTTCAACAGCTTTTTTGATCAATTTTTCCAGGGAATTCACAATACACTTTTCTACTGCCCTGGCAATTTCCGGAGCCGGCACTTTTTGCTCAATTAGGCGCAGGGCGGCAGTTTCCGGCCCGGAAAAACTTATCTTAAAACCCTTGACCGATGAGGGAAGTGAAATATCCTTTTCCGATTTACGGGCCAGCAGTTCCAGGTGAGGTCCCGCGGGAAACGGCAGCCCCAGTTTGACTCCTATCCGGTCAATAAATTGTCCGGCGTGAAGGTCACCGGTGCCGCCTAAAAGCCGGATGTCAAAAGTATTCCCTTCCCCCTCCCCCCGTCTGGCAACCTGCAGTATTTCGGTTGTACCCCCGGACAGGTGAACAGCCAGAAACTCCCTCTCCGGGGGCCCTTGGGCTGACCACACCCCGACAGCCAGATGCCCTTCCTGGTGAGAAGTCTCTGCAAACGGGATTCTTAAAAGACCGGCCATCGATTTCCCGTAGCTTTCGGCAACCCGGAACACAGGCATGTACGAACCCTCCACCGGCCTCGGGCGGGTACTGGCCGCCACACCTGCCAGCCTGAAATCACCGGCCGGCGGTACCTTTCCAAAAAGTTCCGGCAGGTTGGCCACGTGTTGGAATACCGCTTCATTCTGGGCCAGACCCCTGCCGCCCCGGGGAACACTCAACAACCGCCGGTCTTCATAAAACAAATTTCCCTCACCGTCTACCAAAGCGAGGGAAGTGGTATAACAACTTGTGTCTATTCCAAGATATAGGTTCATATATTACACCCCGGCATTACTTTCCACCTTCCGGTATTTTTCCAGGTTCGCCAGCACTTTACCGAGAATCCCGTTAATAAATTTTCCCGATTCCGGGGTGCTGAACTTCTTTCCCATTTCAATGGCTTCGTTCACCGCCACATTGGGCGGGACTTCGTCGGAATAACACAGTTCATGGAGAGCTATCCGCAAAATATTCCGGTCGACAGCCGCCATGCGGTCCAAATTCCAGTCTATGGCCACCTCATTAATAATTTTGTTGATAGACCCGAGGTTCTGCAGGACCCCCTGGACCAGCATGCGGACAAACTCCGCCTGTTTCTCATTCAGTTTATTTTCTTTCACCACAAAAGCCAAGGCAGTATCAAAAGTTATTTTGGCGATATCAATCTGAAAAAGTACCTGTAAAGCCGATTCACGGGCAGCCCTTCTGCTCATGGAAACCTCCCGAACCGTTTTATAGAACTAGTTTTCCCCTCTAGCGCTTAAATATCCTTTTCCAAAGCGACTCCGGGCCTTCTCCTTCATCAACCTGTTTTCCCAACAGGTATCCGGCAACAACCAGGATTACCACAAACAGAGTCCTAAAAAGCCCGTACTCTATAATCATCCATCCCAGGAACAGGCCGAGAGCTATCCCGATCAGCTTTCCCAGATTATTTGACAAAAAGTCCTGCCACATCTCTCTGGACAAGAAACACACCTCTTCCTAGTTCAATTTCCGGGTCGCCCCCGGTCTCGTTTCCGATGAAATTCCATCAACGAGAATCTTCACGGATTTCAGCCTGATTCCCGCAATCTCAGAAATATAATCACTGACTTTGGCCTGAATCTCATCGGTGGTCTGGGGAATGTTTATTTCCGGAGATAGCGTTACCCTGATAAAAAGGTTAATTCCTTCCGGCAGGCAAACCACCCGGGGCCTGACCTGCCGCACGCCCCTGATTTGATTTACGGCCCGGTGAACAAGGTTTTCTATTGCTTCCACGGAAATTTTGACCTGGCCAAGCCCTGTTTCCTGGACAACGCCCTGAATAATCCGTCTTTCACCGGCAAGCGCCCACAGGAAAAACCTGATGCTGACAATAAGAAAAACTACAAGCACCGCCCCTATGATCAGGCGCTCATTGTAATGTATCAGGGCTATCCTGAAAAGTTCCACAGGGGTTGTCCACCCGGCAACAGCCAGCCCTATGATCAATATTACGACCATTACACCCAGAGTATAAAGCGCAAGCAGGAACCTGTCAAACAGATTCAACCGGTTCAACTCCCTTCATAAAAGCCTGATTAGCCCCCTGACATTCAGGGGGCTAAGCTCATCTGACTCTATGTTCTTCCTCCTTTGGCTCGGGACTGGGAAAAACGACACCCTGGATATGAACATTTACTTCCACGACGGTAAGTCCCGTCATACTTTCAATAGCCCTTTTTACATTTTCCTGGATTTGAATGGCCACGTCAGGAATCCTTACACCATATTCTACGATTACAAACATATCAACAGCCGTTTCTTTTTCCCCAACTTCAACTTTAACACCCTTGGACAGGTTCTTCCTGCCCAGCATTTCGGCAATTCCGCCGGCCAGACCGCCGCTCATACCGGCAACCCCTTTTATTTCGGTGGCCGCCAGGCCGGCAATGATAGCCACTACCTCATCGGCAATGCGAATACTGCCCAACTCGGAGTCGTGGCGTTCAATAATGTCCTTTGTTTCCATACGGTTACCTCCCTGTTTTTGGGTAACAACTATATGAATATTATACCAAAATAGTACCTAAATGCAAATTATTAATCTTCTTAATTAATCTTCAAGTCTTCTTTGAATGAAATTTGTATAGAAATCGCCCCGCCGGAAGAAAGCGTTGTCCAGAATCCGCAGGTGGAAGGGAATTGTGGTTTTGACCCCTTCTATCACGTATTCTTCAAGGGCTCTTCTCATTCTGGCGATTGCTTCGTTTCTGTCCTTGCCCCACACAATCAGTTTGGAAATCATGGAATCATAATAAGGAGGAATCTGATACCCTTCGAAAACCGCGCTGTCCACCCTTACGCCCATCCCGCCGGGGGCATGGTAACCGGTTATTTTCCCCGGGGAAGGCATAAAGTTGCGGCCGGGGTCTTCCGCGTTGATCCGGCATTCCATGGCCCACCCGTTAATTGTTACGTCTTTTTGGGTATACCCCAGTTTTTCCCCGGCAGCCAACCGGATTTGTTCCTTGATCAGGTCAATTCCGGTCACAAGTTCGGTCACAGGGTGTTCCACCTGTATTCTGGTATTCATTTCAATGAAATAAAAGTTGTTGTGCTTGTCCAGCAGGAACTCCACTGTACCGGCATTGGAGTAATTTACCGCCTTGGCTGCCCGGACTGCCATTTCACCCATTTTCCTGCGCAGCTCCGGAGTTACCGCCGAGGAAGGCGCTTCCTCCAGGAGTTTTTGGTTCCGCCGCTGAATGGAACAATCCCGCTCCCCAAGATACACGGTGTTCCCGTAGTTGTCAGCCAGAATCTGAAACTCAATATGTCTGGGTTCTTCCACATATTTTTCAATATATACTTCGCCGCTGCCAAAAGCGGCTTCGGCTTCTGACTGGGCTGTCTGCAAGGCCTTGATAAGGTCATGTTTGGACTGGGCAATCCTCATCCCTTTTCCCCCGCCGCCGGCCGAAGCTTTAATGATCACGGGATAACCGATTTCTTTGGCCACCCTGACCGCTTCCTCGGAATCCCTGATCACCCCTTCGGTACCGGGGACCACCGGGACCCCGGCTTTTAAGACTGACTCTCTGGCCACTGCCTTGTCCCCCATTTTTTGCAGCGCTTCCGGGGAAGGCCCAATGAACTTTATGCCACAGCTTTCACAGATTTCGGCAAAATCGGCATTCTCAGCCAAAAACCCGTATCCGGGGTGAATAGCGTCAGCCCCTGAAACTTCCGCCGCACTTATTATATTGGCTTTATTGAGATAACTGCGGCCCGACGGGGGAGGGCCAATGCAAAAAGCTTCATCGGCAAACCTGACAGGCAGCGAATCACGGTCAGCCTCGGAATAGACGGCAACGGTCCGGATATCCATTTCCTTGCAGGCCCGTATGATCCTTAAAGCTATTTCTCCCCTGTTGGCTATGAGTATTTTATTAAACATTTTACACCTCCCGTACCGGCTGAATATGACAGAACTTCGTTTAGTATGTTACACCTTTTCAACCAGGAACAGGGTCTGGCCGTATTCAACCGGCTGGCCGTTTTCAACCAGAATATCTACAATCCGCCCTGATACTTCGGTCTCAATCTCGTTCATCAGCTTCATGGCCTCTATGATGCACACCGTCTGGCCTTCGGTAACCATTTGTCCAACTTCGACAAAGGGGGCTGCTTCCGGGGCAGGGGCGCGATAGAAGGTGCCCACCATGGGGGCAACTATCGGGATAAGGTTTTCTTTAGTTTCGACAGTTTTTTCCGCCTGCTTTTCGGTCCTGACTTCACCGGTGTTTTCTTTAAATGGAAACTCGCCCGCCGGTAGATTGGCAGACCCGGCCCCTGTTTTTTTGATGGAAACTTTGACACCGGCGCTCTCCAGATGCAATTCGCAGATATCGGTTTCATCCAGCATTTTTATCAGTTCTTTGATCTCGGAAAGATTCATTTTCTTGCCCTCCTTAGTAACGTCAGCTGCGGGAAGTCCTACCTCCGCCTCTTTCGCCTTTTCTATGACATCAGGTTGGGGAGCTGCATCCTCGGTGTCCAACCCTTTGTTTAACCGCCATTCAAAAAACTTTCTGGCCACCTGCGGGAAAAGAGCATAAGATAATACATCTTCTTCCGAGGCAGCTAAATCCTGGATCTCTCTCCTTAGTGTATCCAATTTCGGCTCCAGCAAGTCGGCGGGCCGGCACTTGATCAGCTTTACGTCACCGTCGCCCAAAATCTTCTGGATGATTTCCTCTTTTATCGGGGCCGGAGGCTTGCCGTACAGGCCCTGGACATAAGCGCGCACCTCGCCGGGAACAAGCTTGTAACGCTGGCCTGTAAGGACATTCAGGACCGCTTGGGTACCCACTATTTGGCTGGTTGGTGTTACCAGGGGGGGATAACCCAGGTCTTCCCTGACCTTCGGGATTTCGGCCAGGACATCGTGAATACGGTGCAGGGCCTTTTGCTCTTCCAGTTGGGACACCAGGTTGGAAATCATCCCGCCGGGCACCTGGTGCTCAAACACCCTCATATCGGTAATCCTGGTAACTCCCCGTTCAAACCCGTATTTCTTCCTGAGTTCTTCGAAGTACTTGGACACCTCAAACAAGGTATGGATGTTTAGCCTGGTATCATGCGGCGATTCCTGCAGCGCCCGGACCACGGTTTCCACGGGCGGCTGGGATGCGCCGAAAGCCAGGGGTACAGAAGCGGTATCGATTACATCCACTCCCGCATCGGCAGCTTTCAGGTAAGCGCCCAGAGCCATCCCTCCTATGTAATGGCTGTGCAGTTGAACCGGAATCTGCAGTTTCTTTTTCAGCAGTTTCACCAGGTCATAGGCCGCATAAGGAGATAAAAGACCGGCCATGTCCTTGATACATATGGAGTCAGCGCCCATATCCTGCAGCTGGAGAGCTGTATTAAGGTAATGTTCCATGGTATGTACCGGGCTGATGGTATAAACTACCGCCGCCTGGACATGAGCCCCTTCCTGTTTAGCCACTTTCATGGGCACTTCCAGGTTTCTGATATCATTGAGGGCATCGAAAATACGGATAATGTCTATCCCGTTTTCCACAGCCTTTTTGATAAACGCCTCCACGATATCATCCGGGTAATGCTGGTAGCCTACCAGGGACTGGCCCCGGAGCAGCATTTGCAAAGGAGTCTTTTTGATTATTTTTTTAAGCTGGCGCAGTCTTTCCCACGGGTCCTCGTTAAGATACCGCAGACAGACGTCAAATGTTGCACCTCCCCAGACTTCCAGGGAGTGGTACCCTACCTCGTCAATTTTTTCGGCAATCGGGAGCATATCATCGGTACGCATACGGGTTGCCCAGAGGCTTTGATGGGCATCTCTTAAAGTCGTATCCGTTATTTCCACTTTGTGCGCTTTAACCATGTTTATCCCTCCCATTTCTTGTCCATTATATCACAAGCATTTTCCGCGAAAAACAACATAAAATCTCAGGCTATTTCGGTTTAAATAACCTGAGAAATTTTCATTATGGGCAAAACCTTCTACGTTTTATAATTATATGCTGTGCTGCTTTTTATTTCAATAGCTTTCAGTCAAGTATACAATATTATAAAACAGTGGGTATCTCATTAACAGTGGGTATCTCATTACTCACTACTTACACCTTGGGAATGACCACTATGTTTTCCTGCTGCAGACCGGTTACCCTTACAGCGATTTCTGTCAGTTTATTTTTATCCAAGGGAGTCAGTACCGGGGTTTGGACAATAATTGTGGCGGATTTTTCCTGGACAAAAGCCACGGCGTCTTTAAAGTTTTCGGCCCGGATTAAGTTTTCCAGTTTCATTTCCGTATCGATGGCTTGTGAAATTGCCAACAACCTCCGGTTGGCTTCCTTTCTGGTTTCTTCCGAGGAATTCTGGTTATTGACTATTTCTCTCAACAAATCAATCTGCTGGCTCCTGATTCTGTCCCTTTCCAGCCGGTATTCCACAAAGAATTCGTGTTTGGCTTTCATATCGTTTCCTTTCTCTTTACGGTCCCCGGGAGCCACTGTTTCCGCCTGGGTCCCCACCGCAGGTGGTCCCGCCTCCCTGCTGCCCGAAGTGTCGTAGAGTCCCAAGACCAACTGGTATAAACCGGCCGCCACCAGCGCAATTCCGGTGAGCATAACGGCAATCCATATCCCGCTTTTTCCGAAAAAAATTGTCTTCATCCCAATCACCTGCTTTCTTTCGGCAAAACTATAACCTTGTAGAGCGGTACATCAAGGTATACCTGGGCTGCCTTCATTAAGTCAGCCTTGATTACGGGATCCTCCGCACCCTCTGCTACTACCACGACTCCTTTAACCTCAGGCTTTATTTCTTTGACCACGACCGGCTCTTCCCGGCTGCCCTGGTTCTCCCGCACCAGAACGACCTGCCCGTTTTCGTTTATTTCGGTAACCGTTCGGTTTCCGCCTTTCTGGTCATGTTCCTGGGTAGTTTTACTATTGGTAATGGTGTTGACGGCATAGTCTTTTTCAGTAGTGGACGCCAGGTTAACAGTTACCGTTATTTCTCCCACCCCGCTGATCTGGGCTAAGACTGTTTCCAGTTGGCGGGCCAGTAAATTTTCCATTTCTGTAACATCCGGAGCGGAACCGCGGGCCGGTTCAGCCTGAGAATTTCCGGGAGGTTTTAAATTTACGGTTTCATCCGGTATTTTTTTATCCCCTGTAAACACATTAGCCAGCACGATCAACAGGACCCCGGCTGCCCCCACCAGCATCAGGGTGTTCAGCCTTCTCCATACCGGCCGTTGGCTGATTTCGTTTCCCCTGTCTTTCGTTCCCCACAGTTTTTTGAACGCTTCTACCAGCTTTGCCAACACATTCGCCTCCTAATCCTTAATTTCTACCTGCTCGGGCAGTAAACCGTAAAAATTGGCAATCAATTCCTTTAAGCGGGCAGTATCATCACCGGTCCCTCGACCGGTGTCCTTTCTTTCCAGTTTGTCCGGACTCCCCGTATCGCCTTTTGCCGGTAACCCGGTATCAATGTTAATCTCTTCCACCTGCACCTCCCCGGTTACCGTTTCACTGTTCCCCCTGTTGTAGTCGCTCTTGGGGGAATTGCCCCCTGTCCGCAGGACTATCTTCTTGACCTGTCCGAAATTGGGGCTGGCAGTGTCTTCCACTATGTCTATACTTACGCCTGTAATATTGATGTTCCGGTTGAGACCGGACAGGGCCATAACCTGTTTCGCCAGCTTTTCCCTGTACTGTTGCGTTACTTTTTTTCTCTGGCCGGCAGCCATTTCTGTGCCTTTCCTGAGCAATGCCGCAGTGTCACTCTGGGTTCCGGAAGGAAGGTTATCCAGAACCTCAAAAGAAAGGCCTTGGCGAATTACAGCCAGGAAAGGGTTCAATACCGCCACAATTATAAACAGCCCAATAATCAGGTTAACGTAGCGCTTCATGTCGTTCCTGGGCGCCACAATCTCCAAAAAGGCTGCCACAAATATAATTACCAGGACACTTTTCACCATCGTCCGCAGGGCTTCCATCTGTTCACCTCAACATTAGACTGAAATTCCCGGCGCCTACCACTATTGCGATTACAAAAAAGAACATGATTCCCACCGCGGCCACCGCCGCAAAAATCATGGTCAGGCTGTTGCCCATTATATTCAGAGAATCCGCAATCAGCTTGTCGCCGATGGGCTGAATTACGGCTCCCGCAATCTTATAGATGAGCATCAGGGAGATAATTTTCAATACCGGGAATGCGCAGATAAAAAAAACCGCCAGGATTCCAATTAAGCCTATAGCGTTTTTCAGCAACAGGGACGTTCCCACCACTGCTTCCAGCGCGTCTGAAAACAACTTGCCCACAATGGGGACGAATACCCCGATACCAAATTTTGCCGTCCTCATGGCCACCCCGTCCGCTACTGAACCGGCTATTCCCTGGACCGCAATGAAACCGAGGAATACGGAAAAAAACAGCCCCAGCAACGCCATGCTCCATTGCTTCAGCAAATCCGCCAGTTTTGAGACTTCCACTCTTGAGGTTATGTTGTTGGCCAGTCCAAGAATCACGGCAAAAAATATAAGGGGAAAGACCACGTTTTTGATTAATGTGCTGATGGTACTCAAAACCACCAGGGTGAGCGGGTGAAAAAGCGCCGCAGTTGTGATGTTGCCCATGGCGGTCAGAAGAGTTATCAGCACGGGCAGCATGGCCTGCATAAATGAAACCATGTCTTCAATGGCCTTCCGGCCTGTCTGGATGGCTATCGTAAAAGAACCCAGGGCCAGAGTGAGAAGTACCAGAAAACACACAAACCATGCTATTCTGCCGACGGTACCGTTTTCAAAAGCCGACTGGACATTCTGCAGTATAGCACAAAGAACCGCTAAAAGAAGCAGTTGTCCCAGCAGCCTGGAGTTAGCCACCATTTCTCTGAAAAGGTATTTGAGCAACCCTTTGAGCACCTCGTTGGCGCTTACTCCCAGTTCACCGCGGGCCAGCCTGCCGATCATGTCCCGGAGGTCCAGCTGGGGTATATAAGTATCCAGGTCTTTATTAATTTCCGCCAGATATTTTTCAATGGTCTCCAGGTTTAAGGCTGATATCTGTTCCTGCAGTTTTTGGTTATCCGGGAGGGCTGCTGTGAGGTCCTGACTGGGGTCCCCGCCTGATTCTGCCGCCTTGACCGGAGTTAAATCAAAAACCAGGGCGCCGGACAGACAGATAACAAAAAGCCATATTGCGGCGAGGAGAGCAAGTTTTTTCATTTTTCCAACCCCTCATGGCATCAGTTTCAACAATGCATCAAACACGGCAACTATAATCGGAATAGCCAGCACAATCACGATTACTTTGGCCGCAAATTCAATCTTTGCGGCTACCGCCCCCTCGCCGGCGTCCCGGCATATCTGGGCCCCGAATTCGGCTATATAAGCCACTCCGATTATCTTCAGGATCGTTCCCATGTATAAAAAGCTTATATTGGTTTTCTGGGCCAGCTCTTTCATCAGGGTAATCACGGAATTGATTTTACCGAGCATCATGGTAAAGATTACGGCCCCGGCCACAATACTTAACTGGACGGCCAGTTCTGGGCGCTGCTGCTTAATGATGACTATCAGGATAGTGACTATCAGGCCCAATCCCACAATCTTGATAATTTCCAAGGCATCCACCCCTTAATAAATCTGAAAGACCGAGCGGACCGTGTCGAAAAGATACGCGATTTTGGGGATCACCATTGCCAGAACCACCACTATTCCCAGCAACAAAGTCGAAAAAGCAAACTCATCCCTGCCGGCCTGCTTGAGCACGGTATAGATTACTGTAATGACAATACTTATTCCGGCCAGCTGAAAGATTAACTCGGTATCCATAGGTATTCCTCCTCTGCCCCGTTCCGCATCGGTCGGAACAGGTCCTATATTTATTCACCACTCTCCACTTACCATTAATACAGCACCAGCGCCAGCACCAGCCCGCCCAAAAATCCCAGGTACTTGAAAACCGCAGAATTTTTCCTGGAGAGCGTTTCTGCCTGTACTGCTGCCTGCCTGAGCTGGCTTTTGGCCAGTTGTATGTGTTTTGCCTGGTCCTCCCTGTCCGAAGCGCCGAGCGACACTCCAAACCTCTTCAGAATTTGCAGGTCCTGGACGCTCAGGGCGGTCTCCGGGAAGAACCTGTTCACCGCTCTGTCCCATGCTTCTGCAGCAGTAATGCCTTTCATTTTCCTTAACTCCCCGGCTGCATCTCTAAATAAACCGGCGGTTTGCGAATCGCATTTGGCGGCAACTTGGCTTAAGGCCTCCGGGAGAGGGGTGGCCCCGTATATTATTTCGGTTTCCAGCATCTGGAGGGCCGCCTCAAGGGCTGTCAGTTGCTGCGGCCTTTTTTCGTAAACCCGGGCCCAGGTATAACCCATGCTGCCGCAAGCAGCCACGGTCATGCATGCACCTATCAATTTAATCATTCCTGTCACCTCACCAGGGATTTGCCTTTTTTCAGATCCGTTATGTCTTCCACCGTACCCACGCCTTTGGATCTCCCCAGGACAATCAGCCTCTCAAATACGTCCTGTTCCATGATGTACTTGAGCACAGGCCGTTGGGAAATTTCTTCCCTGTCCGCGCCGTGGGCCGTGGTCAGGACTTTGATCCCGGCATTCAGGGCTTCTTCCAGGGCGCCGGCATCCTCCGGTTTCCCTATTTCGTCGGTGGCAATGACCTGCGGCCCCATAGCCCGGATTAGCATCATCATACCCTCGGCTTTTGGACAGCCGTCCAAAACATCTGTTCTTATCCCCACATCTTTCTGGGGAACCCCGTTAAAACAACCTGCAATCTCTGACCTCTCGTCAACAACCCCGACGGTGCGCCCTTTAAAATCGAGTTTGGGAATGCCTGTGCTCAGCTGCCTGATAATATCCCTCATTAAAGTCGTTTTCCCGCACCTGGGCGGGGAAATTATGAGTGTGTGGTGAAATTCTTTGGAGACCGGGTCGATGAGATACGGCATTACCCTGTCGGCAGCCCCGATTATTTCACGGGCAACCCGGATATTTAACCCGCTGATGTATTTAATGGTCTTGACTTTACCCTTGTCAACGACCACCTTGCCGGTAAGACCAACCCTGTGCCCTCCCCTTACGGTTATGAACCCGTTCTTTATCTCTTCTTCAAAGGCGTAGATTGACGAACCGCTAACCAGTTGTACCGCCCTCAAGACATCCTGTTCTGTTACTGTGTATCCAAATTCGGAGACGGTTGTCGGCTGACCCTGGGGAGTGATCATGACATCCTCCCTGGTTAACCCAAGCATCAGCGGCTTTCCCTGGCGCAGCCGGATTTCTTCGATTTCTTCGAGCACATCGCCGGGCAGTTCGGTAATTATTTCCCTGATTTTGCCGGGCAAAATAGGCAGAATATCCCGGGAGAGCATACTAACGGTAGACTCACGCTTCTGGCGGCATTTTCTGTTGTTACCGGTATCCTCGGCCATAATTTGTCCCCCTTCTTTATAAATAGATATTGGATAAGGAAGGTTTTTATGATAAAAACGGGAACAAAAAAAAACAGGCCTCCCGGGAGCGCCGGTAAAACCTGACTGACAGGAATTAAAAAGGGGCTGTCCCATAAGGGTTTTGACAAAGTACTGGAACATTAAGAAGGGCTGACTACTTTTTTGTTAAAGTAGTTTTGTCAACAAACCCTTACTTATGGGACAGCTCCTTGGTTATCCATAATCTAAATATCTTCCTCTTTTTTTCCCATTATGGGGCCTTCATCATAGGTCCCGTTTAAAACATCCTGGTCATTTACATAAACGACCTCGTCGCAATTGGGACAGGTTACCTCTATTAAATCCTCGTCATCGACAATGTCTGACTCAAAACATACGATTTCCCTGCAGTTCGGGCATTCAACCTCAACCATCTCCTCTTCGTCGAGGTCGTCTCCAAAAATATCGCCTTCCAGGTCATAAAGGTCTTCGTCAATGCTCTCAACGTATTCTTCCAAGTCGTTTTGGGCGGTTTCGATATCATCCAGCTGGTCGGCCATTTCGTCCAGTACGTCAATTATTCCGGTGAGCACCTTTCCTTCTTTGGTTGCTTCGTCAATATTCAACCCCTGTACTAATCCCTGGAGGTAAGCGATTTTTTCCTTGATGTTTTTCATCAGAAAAACCCCTTTCAATTAATAAGTCTGTCTGACTTATAATAGTATGACTTTTTTCAGGGGAATTTAAACAGGATTATTTATGATTTTACAGTTCTGTCTACACCCGTTTGAGGTAGTTCCCTGTCCTGGTATCGATCTGTAAAACATCCCCTACTTCGATAAAGAAGGGAACCTGAACAACGGCGCCGGTTTCCAGGGTGGCCGGTTTGGACCCGCCGGACGCCGTATCACCTTTGATACCCGGTGTTGTTTCAACTACTTCCAGTTCTACGAAATTGGGAAGGTCGACGCCGATGACGTTGCCCTGGTACATCAGGACGTAAACATTGGTGTTTTCTTTCAGGAACTTGACAGCATCCCCCAGCTGTTCTTTGGATATGCTTAACTGCTCGTAATTTTCGTTATCCATAAAATTGTAAGAAGTTCCGTCATTGTAAAGGTACTGCATTTCCCGGCGGTCAACGCGGGCTCTGGGAATCTTTTCACCTGCATTGAAGGTTTTTTCAATCACCGCTCCGGTTCTGACGTTTTTTAATTTGGAACGGACAAAGGCGGAGCCTTTACCTGGCTTGACGTGCTGGAAGTCCACCACGGTGAACACTTCGCCATCCACTTCAATTGTTAAGCCTGTCTTAAAATCATTTGTAGAAATCATCTTTCAGTCCTAACCTCCTTAGTTGGTAAATGTATTGTAATTATAGCTCAATAAGATTCTTGGGGGATTTGGAAAGGATCTCAATTCCGTCGGTTGTGACCAGGATTAGATCTTCTATGCGTACACCGCCCCAGCCGCTCAAATATATACCGGGTTCGACGGTTAAAACCATTCCCGGTTGGAGGACAGTTTCATCTTTGGGAGTAAAGGCAGGTTTTTCATGGATTTCCAGCCCAACACTGTGGCCAAGACCGTGTCCAAAGTTGGCGCCGTAACCCTCAACACTGATCAGGTCACGGGCTGCCAGGTCAACGGCAGAACACCTGACTCCCGGTTTTAAAACTTCCAGCGCTTTTTCCTGAGCCCTCAAGACCAGATCGTAAATTTTACGATGTTGTTCATCCGCCCGGCCCAGGACCACGGTGCGGGTCATATCGGCATGGTAGCCGTCAACCACTGCTCCAAAATCGATTACTACAAACTCGCCGGGAACCAGCTTTTTGTCGGAAGCCACGCCGTGCGGGAGAGCAGCCCTGGGGCCCGATGCCACAATTATCTCAAAGGCGGACTTCTGGGCGCCTTTTCTCCTCATAAAATATTCAATTTCCAGGGCTAATTCAGACTCTCTCACTCCGGGTTTGATAAAGTCAAGTATATTATCAAAAGCTTCATCGGTAATACCGGCTGCTCTTTTTAAACAGGCGATCTCTTCCTGGTCTTTCACCCACCTGATTTTTTCCACTGTTTCATGTAAAGGGACCAGGGCCACACCGGGCAGTTTTTCTTTATACACGGAATATAAGTGGTAGGTAAGGTGGTCATCCTCGAATCCAAGCCTGTTCAGGCCAAGCTTTTTAACCTGGTCCGCCACCGCGTCCTCTACTAAAGCAAAAGGTTTGATAATATGAAAACCCCCGGCCTGTTCAGCAGCCTGCTCCAGGTACCGGAAATCAGTAATAAGATATTGATCGTCGGTTGTGATGATTAACACGGCATTAGTTCCGGTAAAACCGCTGAGATACTGCCAGTTTTGCTGTTTCGTGACAAGCAACCCGTCGAGGTCGTTTTTTTTAAGGAATTCCCTGACTGCTTCAATTCTTCTGTTCAAATCACGATACCTCTCATCAGGTCGGTTCGTATATTTTGTCTGCCAGCGCCCGCAGGCCCAGCATATAGCTGAGTTCTCCGAAGCCGGAGATCTGCCCGATACAGACGGGAGCTATCACGGATTGTTTCCTGAACTCCTCCCGCGCATGAATATTGGATAAATGGATTTCGACGCACGGTATTCCCACCGCCGATATGGCATCCCTGATGGCCAGGCTGTAATGGGTAAACGCACCGGGGTTGATGATGATTCCCTGGAAGCCCGTAACCGCCTCATGAATCTTGTCTACCAGTTCCCCTTCATGGTTTGACTGGAAAAATTCCAGTTCAACGCCCAACTGGTCTGCCAACTCTTTCAGCCGGTCATTAATCTGGTCCAGGGTCAGCGAACCGTATATGTCAGGTTCCCGCACCCCTAACAGATTCAGGTTGGGCCCGTTCAGAACCAGTACCTTTGCCAACATTATCACCCCGTGCTAAGATATTCCACTCTGCAATTTTAACATAAATCAGGATTTTTGAACAGTGGTTTATTGTTTTGCCGAAGTTTACGAGCCGCTGATTGTCATTTTGGCAATTCTTACAGTCGGAGCTCCCTTGCCCCCGAAAAATGTCAGGTCCGAACCGACACCTTCCACCTCGTTCAACAGGTCAAGAATATTCCCGGCGATAGCAACCCCGCGGACCGGTTTGGTAAATTTCCCGTTTTCAATCCAAATGCCCGCCGCGCCAACGGAAAAATCACCGGAAATGGGATTGGCGGTATGCATTCCCATCACGTCAGTAATATAAAGACCCGTACGAATGTCTTTGAGCAAATCGTCCGGATGAGTCGGTCCCGGTTCAATGTAAAAATTGGTGGTCCCCACCTCCGGTGTGCTTTTAAAGGAGCTTCTGATTCCGTTGCCCGTTGACAGCACCCCGTCTTTGGCGGCCGTATAAGTATTGTGTAAATATCCCCTTAACTCGCCGTTTTGGACGAGAACGGTTTTCGAAGTAGGCACTCCTTCCCCGTCAAACGGCGACGAAGCAATACCTCCCGGCATTGCCCCATAGTCAACAATTGTTACTTTATCGGAAGCAACTTTTTGTCCGACCTTGTTGGCAAAAAGCGATTTTCCTTTTTGGACCGCTTCCGCGGAAAGAGCAGGAGCAATCACCCCCAGAAAATTGGTGGCAATGTACGGGTCAAAGACTATTACCGCCTTCTGGGTACCGATCGTCTTGGCCCCCAGTTTTTTGACAGCCTTTTCGGCAGCCTCCCGGCCCACCTTTGCGGGGTCGAGGCCTTTGAAATCTAATGTCATTTTCAAGGCAAAGCCTGTCTGGCTGTCTCCGTCTTCTTCAGCCACCAAATCGGCATAACAACCGCAGTAGGCCCCCTGGTAAGCGGCCGTAATTCCCAGAGAATTAACCAGGATCACCTCATATTCGGCATCAAAGTATGAGGACCGCTCTGTAATGGTTATTCGCCGGTCAAAGGCTCTGGCGGTTTTTTCAACAGTCCTGGCTATATCTATCTTTTCTTCTACCGATGCCTTTCGTATTTCCGGGTCAAAAAGATTTAAACTGGCATACGGCCCCCCCGGCTTTGGCATGACATTGAATTCATCAGGGCTGGTCTTGTCGGAATTAGCCAGGGCTTGCCTGATAATTTCGTCAACGGCAGAGTTTTGCAAGTCGGAAGTATAGGCAAAACCCACCCGGCCGTTCCGAAACACTCTTACTCCAAGCCCGCGGTCTTCTGCCAGCTTTAGGGTTTCAACAATATCATCACGTACATCTATAGTCAGGTCTTTGGATTTTATCAAAAACGCCTCTGACTGGTCGGCGCCTGAATCCTGAGCTTTCTCCACCACTTGCTTTGCCAGTTCGGTAAAACTGTTATCCATCCGGTAACACTGCTCCTTTCGCCACTCTTTCAAGTAGTATAATTCAATGGAAGTAAGAATATTCCTGCATACCCTGTATGCGTATA